>JALVKK010000235.1 GCA_027033875.1 Flavobacteriales bacterium | reverse complement strand
GCGGGGCGTGGTCGGTGCCTATAGTGTCAACCGTGCCGTCTGCAATACCTTGCCACAAAGCCAAATTATCGGCTTTGGTGCGAATAGGCGGATTGACTTTGCCAAAGTTGCCGGCTTTTTGCAAAATGCTTTCTTCCAACAATAAATGATGCGGGGTAACTTCGCAATAAATACGGGCTTTATCTTTATTTTGTCTGATAATCTTTATTTCTTCGGCAGTAGAAGTATGCGCGATATATACGGCATTGCCTATTTCTTTGGCTAAATTGACGACTAATTCGGTACCGCGGTTGGCACATTCCCGATTGCGAATATAATTGTGCTTCAAAACACTAGGATTAGAAATTTTTGCTTGATATTTCTCCACGCATTTTTGCAATTCGGTATGAATTATTACCGGTATGTCATAGCGAAGAGACAAGTCAAAAATACGTTTAATCGTATCCGTATTTTCTACATATTCGTTGGCACTCGAACCGGCTAAAAAAAGTTTTAAGCCGGCTACGTCGTTTGGTTTGCTGTCTAAAATATCTTTGATATCGGTTAAATTATTTTCAGTTACAGCTATATTAAATTTATAATGCACCAAAGATTTTCGGGCAATATCGCGTTTTAAATTCAGATTTTTCAGATCGATTGTCGGCGGTTTGTTATTAGGCATATCAAACAACATAGTGATACCTCCTGCTACTGCTGCTTTTGAAGCGGACAACCAATCTTCCTTATCAGTTTGTCCTAAATCGCGTACATGCACATGCGGGTCTATCAATCCGGGAATTAGGGTTTTGCCTTGCAAATCTATCAATGTATCATAAGCAGGCATATCCGTCCCGATATAAGCGATTAGGCCGTTTTCAATCAGAAGGTTTTGAGGTTTGCCGTTGATGATACTGTTGGTTAGAATAGTTTTCATAACTTAGTTGAAAGTTGAAAGTTGAAGGTTGAAAGTTGCTTACTCATACTCATTAGTTGAAAGTTGAAAGTTCATATAAGTTAAAAGTTGAAGATTGAAAGTTATTTTTATGTTCATAAATTGTTTTGTGTTTCATTTTTCAAATTTTTAATGTTTTATGATAACGTAATTACTCACAGCTAATTCGCACTTTCCACTTTTACGCTTTCCTCTTGGCACTATTATATTCCTTATTTCTCTACTTTCTACCAATTACTTGCTACTTGATACTTGCTACTTGATACTAGTTCTAGTGAGCTTGCGAACGATTCCCGGTCCTTCATATACAAATCCGGTAAATACTTGTACGAGTGTAGCACCGGCATCTAATTTTTCTTGGACATCTTTACGAGTCATTATACCTCCTACTCCGATAATCGGCAGTTTGCCTTGTGTTTTTTGATGGATATAGCGTATCATCTCCGTAGCACGGTCTTTTAAGGGTAAACCGCTTAATCCACCGTTACCTATCTTATCTATTTCTTGTTTACCGTATGATAAATTATAACGTTGAGCCGTTGTATTGACTGCTACAATGCCGTCAATATTGGTTTGTTGTATAATATATAATGTATCATCCAACTGTTCATTGGTCAAATCAGGTGAAATTTTGAGTAAAATAGGCTTTGGTTTCTTTTTAGTTGCATTGATTTTTTTTAATTCGGTAAGCAATTCCAACAAGCTGTCTTTGTCTTGCAATTCTTTCAAATCTTTGATGTTCGGGCAACTGACATTTACCGTAAAATAATCTACGTAATCGTATAATTTTTTGAAAAGCAGGATGTAATCATCGTTAGCTTTATCGTTAGGGGTGTCGGTATTCTTGCCGATATTGGCACCGACAATAATGTCAGAACAGCGTTTTTTAAGGTTTTTAATAGCGTTTTCTACTCCTTGGTTATTAAAGCCCATTCGGTTGATAAGCGCTTTGTCTTTTGGTAGACGAAACAACCTGGGTTTTAGGTTCCCGGGTTGCGGTCTGGGTGTCACAGCTCCGATTTCTATATGCGAAAAACCGAAATTTGACAACGCATCAACGGCTTCGGCATTTTTATCAAATCCCGCTGCCAAACCAACACGATTTTTAAAATGTAAACCAAAGACTTCTACCGGTTTTGCTTCGTTTTTGGGCATAAAAAAAGTCCTCAAAAGGACTGAAATAAAGGGGATACGATGACTGAATTTTAAAAAATTTAAAATTTTGTGATGAACCGTTTCCGGCTCAAAGAGAAATAATAATGGTTTGAATATAATCTTATACATCCCTTTAGGTTTAAGCAAAGGTAAAACAAAATTTAATATGTCAAATAAGAAATCATACATTGTTAATAACTTAAATTTTTTGTTAATAAATTAATATAGTTTTTTTAATCTTGATTCATTTTTAATCCTATTTTTGTCGTGAATTTAAGCACAATCAGATGCCAAAACAAAGCGGGGTCAATATAGACCTTGGAAACCAATCTTCACAAACGGCATTTTCTTATGCGCGTGAAACTTTCTCTAACAGACGTGGAAAGAAGGGGGCTGTCGCCTCTAAAACCAACGGCGGATTTTCAAACCTTTTAATTTTCGGTAACGAACGCATCGGTATCGGGTCGGATGGTACAGGTACCAAAGCCGAAATTGCCGAACGTACACAAATCTATGATACTTTGGGTTACGATTTGGTAGCTATGGTAGCAGACGATTTGGCAGCTGCCGGATTCGAACCGACCAATTTATCCAATGTCATAGATGTAGATTATCTCGATGAAAATATCATTGCGTCAATGATGAAGGGATTGCGTGACGCTTGCAACTATGCCGATATCACGATTACCGGTGGCGAAATTGCCGAATTGGGTAACCGTATCGGTGGTTATGGTAATCAAATGCACTTCAATTGGAGCGCCACGGCAATCGGAGTGTTACCTGATAAATTGAAAACCGATATTGACGGTAGTCAAATCAAACCCGGTGATGTGGTGATTAGTTTGAAAAGTCGTGGATTTCGTAGTAACGGTTTTTCGGCAATCCGTAGAATTTTACTGGAAAAATTTGGCGATGAATGGCATAACGAAAGCTATAATGATAAAACAACTTGGGGCAGAAAAATCCTGACGCCTTCTTTGATTT
>JALVKK010000234.1 GCA_027033875.1 Flavobacteriales bacterium | reverse complement strand
TTACTTCTGGCTATGATGATACCATCATTGTTAGACAAAACTACGATAGCCTTATCACGTAAAGCCGGATTAAAAACCCGCTCACAAGACGCATAAAAATTGTTACCATCAACCAGAGCATACATACAAAAAAACTTTCTTACAAAAATATAAAAAATATAGCTGTTAAATAAGTGACATGAAGAGAATGTAACCTAAAAAAAACGGCATCAAGTAAGCATTAGACATAAAAAGAAAGACCGCCGTATGACTACAGCGGCCCCTCCCTTAACCAAAATAACTCAACTATGAAAAAAAATCTCACATATATCTCATTACAAAACTCGTGCCAAAATATATATATATTGAAGTTTTCTTCGTAAAACAGGATGTTTTAATGAAAAATTAACCATATTTTAACTTTTGAAGCGTCTAAAATATAAATGCAATTATTTATCTGTTATTGTTAAAATAACATACATAGTATATATATAATGTATAACGGCTACATTTCATCTCTTATCCTGCCACCTATCACACAAAGATTGTGAATAAATTTTTAATACCGTATGATGTTTCGGATAAAAAATATGTAATTTTGCAAACATGAGTGAACAAAAATATTTAGAAGAACTAAACGAGGCTCAACTTGCCCCCGTTACACATATAGAAGGACCGCTGATGGTTATTGCCGGTGCCGGATCCGGTAAAACGCGAGTCTTAACTTATCGCATAGCTTACTTGATGGAACAAGGGGTTGATCCGTTTAATATTTTATCGCTGACTTTTACCAACAAAGCAGCTCGCGAAATGAAAGAACGTATAGCCGGTATAGTCGGTGAGAGCGAAGCTCGAAATATTTGGATGGGAACTTTTCACTCTATTTTCGCCCGTATTCTACGTTCCGAATCAGATAAATTAGGATATCCGCGTGATTTTACCATTTACGATACCTCAGACAGTTTACAACTTATCAAACAAGTTATTAAAGATTTGAATCTCGACTCCGATATTTACAAGCCTAAACAAATTCAAAACCGAATTTCAAAATTTAAAAATAATTTGATCACCGTTAAAGCCTATTTTAACAATCCGGAATTGATGGAAGCCGATCATTATGCCAAACGTCCGCAAATGGGTGATATTTACCAACGTTATGTCGATCGCTGTTTCAGAGCCGGCGCTATGGATTTTGATGATTTATTACTCAAAACCAATGAATTACTTACAAGATTTCCTGAAGTTTTGGCAAAATATCAACAACGTTTTCAATACATACTAGTCGATGAGTATCAAGATACCAATCATTCGCAGTATTTAATCGTAAAAGCTTTGTCTAATCGTCATCACAACCTGTGTGTGGTAGGTGATGATGCGCAGAGTATATACAGTTTTCGAGGTGCTAATATTCAAAACATCTTTAATTTTCAACGAGACTATCCCGAAGCGAAAGTTTACAAATTGGAACAAAATTACCGTTCTACTAAAAATATTGTAGGCGCTGCCAATTCGTTGATAGAAAAAAACAAAGACAGATTGCCAAAAATAGTTTGGACGGCTAACGAAGAAGGTGAAAAAATAAAAGTTGTCCGGACTTACACAGACACCGAAGAAGGACGTTTTGTAGCATCCGATGTTTTTGAACACCAAATGCGCTTGCAATTACACCCGCAAGATTTTGCTATTTTATACCGTACCAATTCGCAGTCAAGAGCTATGGAAGACGCCTTGCGAAAAAAAGGTATCCCATACCGTATTTACGGGGGATTATCCTTTTATCAACGCAAAGAAATCAAAGATATCTTAGCCTATTTGCGTTTGGTTATCAATCCCAAAGACGATGAAGCCTTACGACGCATCATCAATTTTCCGGCTCGCGGTATCGGTACTACAACTATGGATAAAGTTTTATTAGCGGCAAATCATTACAAAGTCGCTTTGTTTGATATAGTTGAAAACATATCAAAAATAGATTATGTAAAACTCAATCAAGGTACCAAACGAAAATTGGAAGAATTTGCCTTAAAAATCCGAAGTTTTCAAGCCCTTGCCAAAGAAAAAGACGCTTTTGAACTCACAGATTACATCATCAAAAATACCGGCTTACTACAAGAGTACCGTAAAGATATCACGCCGGAAGGTTTGAGTAAAGTAGAAAATATTCAAGAATTGATGAATGCTATTCAAGATTTTATCGATACGCAAAAAGAAGAACCCGATGCCGATATCAGCTTAACCTCATATTTGCAAGATGTGGCTTTGTTTACCGATTTAGACAAAAAAGACGACAACCCCGACAAAATTACTTTGATGACCGTTCACATGGCAAAAGGTTTGGAATTTCCGTATGTTTACATAGTCGGTATGGAAGAAGATTTATTCCCGTCCGGTATGTCGGTCAATACACGTGCCGAATTAGAAGAAGAACGCCGCTTATTTTACGTTGCACTGACCCGTGCCGAAAAAAAAGCTACAATTACCTTTGCCGAATCACGATATCGTTGGGGCAAACTCAATTATACCGAACCTAGTCGATTTTTAGGTGAAATCAATGAAAAATATCTGACATACAATTATACGCCATCCAAACTATCCGGTAATCCTTTCTTAGACGATGACTTATTCGGACCGCCAAAAACAAAATACACAAAAAACAAACATTTTGAAAATAAAAAATTTCAAAATAACAGAAAACCGACTATTAAAAAAAATCCGAATCCCTTGCCCAAAAATTTGAAAAAAATTTCAGAATTAAAATCGGATAATAATACTGAAAGTCAAACTGTTAAAATAGGAGATTGGGTTGAACACAGTCGTTTCGGTATAGGACAAATTCTCAATCTGGAAGGTAAAGGTTCCAACAAAAAAGCCCTTATCAAATTTGAAACCTCCGGTGAAAAAAAACTATTGCTGAAATTTGCTAAACTAAAGCATCTGAAAAAATAATTTTTTAACATCAATTTGTAATAAATATAAATTTTTATATAATTATTAAATAAAAAATTATATTTTTGCACAAACAACACAAAAAAAATATGACTGCTGAAATTATCAATATCGGTGATGAAATACTCATCGGACAAACAGTTAATACCAATGCGCAATGGTTGTCTGGACAATTACGAAAAATAGGCATTGAAAATCAAAAAATAACTGTTATTTCAGACAGTCCTAATGATATCAAAAAAACGTTGAAAGCTACCAAAACCGATATCGTTATCGTAACAGGCGGACTGGGACCTACTTTGGACGATTTGACCAAACAAAGTATTACGGAATTTTTTGATGATAAATTAGTTTTTCATCCTGAAATTGAAACACATATCAAGCAAATGTTTGCTAAGATGAATTATCCTTATACCGACAACAACAAAGGGCAATCATATTTACCCGAAAAAGCCCAAATTTTATGGAATCATTACGGTACGGCATCGGGAATGTGGCTGGAAAAAGAAAAACGAATTTACATTTTCTTACCGGGTGTTCCATTTGAAATGAAACATATTTTTGAACATGAAGTCATTCCGAAAATCAAAGCAAAATTCGATTTGCCATACTTATTTTACAAGACCGTAACGGTATTCGGTATCGGTGAAAGTTTATTAGCTGATAGAATAAAAGAATGGGAAAAAAACTTACCTGACCATATAAAATTGGCATATTTACCACATCCGGGACGTATCCGGTTACGATTGTCTGCCAAAGGAGAGCAATTGTCAAAATTACAACAAACTATTGATCATCAAATACAAAAACTTAAAAGTTATATTCCGGAATTGACAATATCCGAACAAGTAGAAGATTTGGCTTTGGAAGTTCATCAAAAATTAACAACTTCAAATAAAACAATAGCTTTTGCAGAAAGTTGTACGGGGGGATTGTTAGTAAGTGGTTTGGCACAAATTCCGGGTGCTTCAAAATTTTTAAAAGGAGGCTTTGTTGCTTATGCAACCGAAATCAAAATAAACAATCTGAATGTAGAAGCAAAATTAATAGAAAAATATTCGGTCGTACACGAAAAAGTCGCCTTATCTATGGCTGAAAATATTAGAAAAATGATGCTAACGGATATTGGTGTCGCAACAACCGGAAATGCCGGACCCGATAAAGGAGACAGCAATGTGCAGGTTGGAACTTGCATAATTGCTATTTCCACTCATGAAAAACAAGCATCTTATAGATTTAATTTCGGACAACCAAGAGAAAAATCTATTAAAAAAACCGTTTCAAAAGCATACGAATTGATAATTAATTTTTAAAATTATAATAAAATAGTTAATTTTTGCAAATTTATATAAATCCGTAAAAAAGCGCTGTGTTTTTTTTATTTTTTCAAAAAATATTGTAATTTTGATGATAGATTCATAATCAATAACAGACGCAATTTTTTTTATAACAAAAAAACGTCAACAAACAATCTCTAAACAAAGCATTATGAAAAAAACATTACTCCTTCTTATCACTTTAGCATTTATAAAATCTTATGCTATTGTACCGCCACCGCAACCTCAAAATGACACTGACAGTACACCTGCAGGCGTTCAACTTCAACAAGGTGCGCCCGGAGTATTAGCTAACGATACGGATCCGGATGGTGATCCTTTACATGTTATCAGCTACAATATTAACGGAACTAATCACCCTGCCGGTATGCCGACAACTATTTCCGGAGTAGGAACATTCACTTTAAATGCTGACGGCAGCTATACTTTTGTACCCGTTGCCGGATATACGGGAACAGTAGTTATTACATATACCGTTAATGACGGGACTTCATCAGCTACAGCTACCTTAACCATTACCGTCGGTAATACCAATAACAATGCACCGACACCACAAGATGACAATGCGTTTGTGATACAAAATACAACTTACAATGAAAATGCTCCCGGTTTGTTGTCAAATGATTCTGACCCTGACGGTGATCCTTTATCAATCACAGATTTTACTGTCAACGGTAACACCTATACTGCCGGTAGTACAGCTCATTTGCCTCAAGGCGATTTGACCATCAACTCGGACGGTAGTTACACTTTCGTGCCGGCAAACGGTTATACGGGCAACTTGCCGACCATAACTTATACTGTTAGCGACGGGCAAGATACGGCAACCGCTAATTTACATATAACCGTCAGATCCAACACCGGACCAAATGCTAACGACGATGCTTATACAACTCTTACAAACACTACTATCAATCAAAATGCCGCAAACGGACTTTTATCAAATGATTCCGATCCGGACGGCGACCCGCTAACCATTACGTCTATAGCTATTGGAACGAATACATACCAACCCGGAACAACCATTTCTTTATCACAAGGTAACTTAACGATAAATGCAGACGGTAGTTTTACTTTTGTACCCGCCAACGGTTATAACGGAACACTACCGACCATTACCTATACGGTATCTGACGGTTCTGAAATTGATACGGCAAATCTTACCATAACCGTCCGTGATAACAATTCGCCTAATTTACAAGACGACGAAGCTGTTACACCGCAAGGTACTACTTTAAACGCAACAGCTCCCGGAGTCTTAGCAAATGACTCCGATCCGGACGGAGACCCTTTAACCGTTATTTTATTTAACGTAAACGGACATAATTACAGCCCCGGAACAACGGTAAATTTACCGGAAGGTGATTTAACACTCAATGCCGATGGGAGTTACACATTTGTACCTGCTTCCGGTTATGTCGGACCGGTTCCTACCGTAACTTATACGGCATCTGACGGTTTTACGGCAACATCAGCACACCTTGACATCATAGTCGATTATGTCAATACAGACCCCATATTTAATGTTAGCAGTTGTAATCAAGGCTATACATCTTCAGGATATTATAGAATTTATTACAACGTACATATTTTTAACCGAAGCTATGCTTACGGAATTCAAAATCTTCAAGTTTACAATGACTTGGCATCTATATTCGGTAATAATTGTATAGTTGATGTTGACAGACAAAGTCTCAATTGCGATAACACCTTACAAAACGCTACTTATCCGGTTATGTATGACGGTAGCTCTTGGGATACCAACGAATATGACGAAACTGACCCGACTCCGGGACGCGAAGGTATTTTTAACGCGGCAACAGTTGCTAACAATACTTTATATCCACGTCAATATATCGATTTTACCGTCTGTTTGTTGATTGACCCGAATTGTGCCGGTGGTGCCGGTGTCGGTGCCGGAAACGGCGTTACTTTTGACAATATTTTTACATTAAACTCTTCTCTCGGTAACTCTACAACACATGTATCCATCAGCGATTTTCATACAACGCAAACAACCGTAGCTGCCGGTATTCATATTCCCGTTGACACACCGCCAATCAATCCGGATGGAACCTATGATTTTGATTTAGTTGTTACTATTACCAACGAAGGTAATGCAGCAGCCAATAACGTACAATTTTTCTTACCCTTATACGAATTTACATCTAACGGTATCCCTATCAATACACAAGTTATCACTCAAACAGGTGGTCCAAACTTAGCCATCAATAATTCGTATGACGGAGGTGATAATACCGGTACCAACACAGGTATTTTAGCGACAAACCAAAATTTACCTGCAAACTCAACAGTTAGTTTTAATATACATTACAACGTAGGACCGACTTCTTTTAACGGTGATTTGCCTTTTCATGCGCCCAACCCGAGTATGACACAAGGAAATGCAGATGTTATACTGCCCGGTGGCGGCGGACTTGAAAATCCGGCTCAACAATCTTATGTTATTTGGTCTGATAACCAAGGAGGACATTTGGATAGATATTATCCGCTGGATAATATTACTGATGTTCCTTCATCCGATTGGCAATGTAACTGTGATACCAACGGCATTACACTAAATTACAACATCCTGTTAACAGTCGATAAAAATATTATTAATGATGTTCCTGCTGCAAGCAATTTAAGAGGTAATAGAGAAATTACCTTTGAAATCACTATTACTAACGATAACTCTTCAAACGTTCGATTAGAAGATCCCGTTTTGCAAGACAATTTGGCAGATATTTGCGATGCTTCTCATGTAGTCGGTATAACTTCAGCGCCGACAGTTACCGGCTCAACAGCTATGAATACACCTAATATCAACCAAAATTACAACGGTATATCTGATATTGACATTTTTGATAATTCTTCAGGAATCTTACAACCCGGAGAAAGTGTTACCGTACAATTTACCGTAGAATTTGACGACCCTTGTTTCGGACTCAATACAGCCGTATTCTCCGGTAATGATCCTTCCGGCAACAGCCCCAGTACTAAGAGAGATATAGCAGAAGTTTTGGTTTTTCCGGATTTTGACAATGACCACTTACCCGATAATGTCGATATCGACGATGATAATGACGGTATTTTGGATGTTGATGAAGCTTGTCCGGGATTAAACGGTGCCTATTACGCAACCAATGATTGGGTAAATAATGTTTTTAGCACTTTAAAATTCGTTTACAACGGTACACCCAAAGCAACTTTTATCGCAACCAATACCAATTTCAATGCCGGAAACCACGCTTTAGGATTGTGGCAAAATTTACAAAGTTTCTTAGGACCCGATGCCGCTAGTTTGGATAACGACCCTCCCAACAATCAAACCGGTATCATTTTCCTTACCGGATACATCTATTTAGAAGCCGGTAACCACAATTTCAGAATTAGAGCCGATGACGGATTCCGTATCAAAGTAAACGGTGATATTGTAGCAATTAGAGATAACAACGGACCCCCGACAACTTTAACATTTCCTTCCTTTAATGTACCTCAAACCGGCTATTACCCGATTGAAATCTTATATTGGGATGTCGGTGGTCATTATGCATTAGAAATTGAAGAAAGACGTCTCGGAGACAACTACCATTATTTGGATCAGACCTATACATTACGCGATTGTGATATGGACAACGATGCTCATACCAACAATGTCGATCTCGATACCGACAATGACGGTATAACCGACATTTTGGAAGCCGGCGGTACAGATGCCGACCAAGACGGACAAGTCGATTATCCGACACCCGGTAACCCTATCAGTATGACCGATGCCGACCAAGACGGATTGTCTGATGATTATGATTTAAACCAAGGCGGTACCCCCATACCCAATCCTGATTCTGACGGCGACGGACACCCCGATTTCAGAGATATCGATTCTGACAACGACGGTATAGTCGATTATATCGAAGCACAAACAACTTTCAACCCAATATACCTGTCGGGAGCTGATGCCGATATGGACGGATTGGACGATTCTTATGATACCGACGACTTATTAGCAATCGGCTTAGGCGGAATGAACGGAACTTATATTATACCGGTCAATACGGACGGTACCGACAATCCGGACTATTTAGACGATAATTCCGATAACGATGCCGATTCAGATTATTTGGAAGGCTGGGATACCGATAACGATCACACACCGGATACCAATCCGTCGGGAATCGATGCTGATATGGACGGATTAGACGATGCTTTTGATCACAATCTTTCTTTGGCTGATCCTACCAATGGTAACGAAACAGCCTACAACTTCCCCGATTTGGATACTCCGGGAGGCGATAGAGATTGGCGTGAACAATGCGCCAAACTTGAAGTCTTAAAAGATGACGGCTATCCATATACTACGCAAAACCTCATAGTCGGTGATGTAATAACTTATCAAATTGTCGTTAACAACGTTGGAACCGTACCACTTGATAACATCAATATCACCGATAACAATGCCTCTATTGTCAGCGGTAATCCTATTGCCACTATTCCACCCTACGATTCTGTTACCGTATTGGCTACACATACCGTTACGCAAGCCGAACTCGACGCAGGACAAGTAGTAAATTCGGCTACGGCAAATACAACTTACGATAACAATCCCGTTTCCGATGTATCCGACGATATGGATCCGGCTTCTCCGGCTAATGACGATGACCCTACTATTACATTATTGACACCTGAACCGGAAATAACGGTTACAAAAGATGACCAAATGCCCTATCTGCCACAAAATATCAGCTTAGGGCAAACCATCAATTATCAAATCGTTGTTCAAAATACCGGTAACGTCAGTATCAGCAATATCATTGTTACAGATGCTAATGCCCAAATACAAGGGAATCCCGTTATCAGTACTTTGGCTCCGGGCGATACAGCAGTTTTGAATGCAACACATGTGGTAACGCAAGCCGAAATAGACGCCGGATATGTTAGTAACCAAGCAGCCGGAACTTTTACTTACAACGGCGTCGTTTATGATGATTTATCTGACGATTTAGACCCCAGTTCTCCTCCGGGAGATGACGATCCTACCATAACTAATATCCTTCAAAATCCGAGTTTAGAAGTTACTAAAAACGACCAACTCCCCTACACACCTCAAAATATGGTAGTCGGCGATGTTATTACTTATGAAATTTTGGTTACCAATACCGGAAATATAACGCTTAATTTGGTCAATGTAACCGATAACAACGCTGTCTTTATCAGCGGCAATCCCATAACCAATTTGGCTCCGGGCGCAACCGCTCGCGTCATCACACAACATACTATTACACAAGCGGATTTAGACGCCGGACAAGTGAGCAATTCCGCTGTTGCTTCCACTAATTTCAACAGCTCCGTATATTCCGATACATCAGATGATACGGACGCTTCATCCCCCGGTGGCGATAACGACCCGACCATTACATTCCTCGTTCAAAATCCGCAAATTGAAGTAACCAAAGATGATAATTTCACTTTGTTACCACAAAACATCAATCCGGGTGATATAATTCATTACGATATTGTAGTAACCAATACCGGCAATGTAACCTTATACAATTTGTCCGTCTCAGACAATAATGCCAACTTTACCAGCGGCAATACCATAGCGCAACTTGATGTCGGACAATCTATTACAATCACTGCAGACCATACCGTTACGTACGCCGATATTGACGCCGGACAAGTTGTCAATCAAGCTACGGCTACGGTTAATTTCGGAACCCAAACCATCACCGAATTATCAGACGATGCCGACCCTGCCGGACCAAACGGCAATAACGATCCGACTGTTACCTTAATTAGTCAAGTACCCGAATTAACCGTAACCAAAGATGACGGCTTCCCGTTTACACCACAAAATTTGGTCGTCGGCGATGTGATTACCTACACCATAACGGTAACCAATACCGGTAATGTAACTTTGAGTAATATCACGGTTACCGATGCCAATGCTACCATCATTTCCGGTACACCGATAGCTTCCTTGACACACGGTCAATCAGCAACGGTTATTGCTACATATACCGTTACGCAAAACGATCTCAACAACGGACAGGTTAGCAATACGGCTATTGCTACCGTCGGTTTTAACGGAAATACCATTCAAGATTTATCGGATGATACCGATGCCGCTGCCGGACCGGGCGATGACGACCCGACCATCACGTTGATCGGACAAAATCCCGAATTAACCGTTACCAAAGACGACAACCTACCTTATACACCGCAAAACTTACAAGTCGGTGATGTAATTACTTACAATATCACGGTAACTAATACCGGCAATGTGGCATTACACAGTATCGTTGTATCCGATAGCAATGCCAATATTCAAGGAAGTAACACTATTCCTATGCTCGATGTAGGACAATCTGTAAATCTTACAGCTACACATACCGTAACACAAGTAGAAATAGACAACGGTGAAATTGTCAATCAAGCAACAGCTACTGTCGTATATAATGGTGTCAGTATCAGCGATTTATCAGATGATACCGATTTGGCTTCACCACCGGGCGATGACGACCCGACCATTACCCAAATCTTTAGAAATCCGAGTGTATTGGTAACCAAAGATGATCAATTGGCATACACACCGCAAAACTTACAAGTCGGTGACATTATCACTTATCACATCTTTGTCAAAAATACCGGTAATATGACTTTGGGAAATATTACGGTATCAGATACCAATGCAAGTATTGTCAGCGGTAATCCCATAATAGGCTTAGCACCAAACGCAACTGCAATGGTTGTTGCGGAACATACCGTAACACAAGCTGATATCGATGCCGGACAAGTAAGTAATTCCGCTGTTGCTTCTACCGATTTTGACGGACATACCTATTCCGATACCTCTGATGATCTCGACTCCGCTTCACCACCGGGCGATGACGACCCAACTATTACGTTTATCGTTCAATCACCCGATTTTGTTGTAACCAAAGATGATCAATTAGCATATATACCTCAAAATTTAACTGTTGGAGATGTCATCACATACAACATATACGTAACCAATACAGGTAATGTTACACTTAACAATCTAATCGTAAACGATAGTGATGCAACTATAACCGGAAGTAATGTTATTGCAACCATCGATGTAGGACAAACTGAAGTTATTCAAGCTGAACACACCGTAACATTGGCTGAAATCAATGCAGGACAAGTCAGTAATAGCGCTACGGGTACTTTAACCTACCACAATGTAAATTATACAGATGTATCTGACGATACAGATCCTAATGCGCCTGCAAATGATGATGATCCGACCATCACATTTATTGCTCAAAATCCGGAAATTACCCTTACCAAAGATGATCAATTAAATTACAGCCCTCATAATTTAGTTCCCGGAGATGTCGTAGCATATAATATTACCGTAACCAATACCGGTAATGTTACTTTAAATAATATAACCGTAACCGATGCCAATGCCACTATAACATCCGGTTTACCAATCTTAACATTAGACCCGGGACAATCAACAGTCGTAACAGCAACACATACACTGACACAAGCCGAAATCAATGCCGGTCAAATCAGCAATAGTGCTATCGGTTCGGTAAACTACAATGGTAACAATATTACTGATATATCCGATGACACTGACCCGTTATCACCCGGTGGTGACGATGACCCGACCATAACTTATATAGGACAAAATACCCAACTTGAAGTAACCAAAGACGATCAATTGCCTTATAATGCTCAAAACTTAGTTGTCGGTGATGTAATTACTTACCTGATAACTATAAAAAATATTGGAAATATTAGTTTATATAACATTCATGTTACAGACAATAATGCCAATATTCAAGGTAATAACCTAATTGCCAGTCTCAATCCCGGACAAACTGTAACTTTAACTGCTACACATACTATAACACAAGGCGAAATAGATACCGGTGAAGTTATCAATACAGCTATTGCTACTGTAACTGTAAACGGAGTTCAATATACAGATATGTCCGATGATACGGATCCAAGTTCACCGTCAGGTGATAATGATCCAACTATTACACATATTCAACAAATCCCTGTATTGACTGTTCTAAAAGACGACCAATTGCCACTCAATACAGCACAAAATTTGCACGTTGGTGATGTTATTCACTACAATATCTCTGTTACCAATGACGGTAACGTAACTTTACCTGTTGTCAATATAAACGACAATAACGCAGTAATTACCAGTGGTACACCTATTCAAAATTTACCACCGGGTATCAGTGCAACACTTACTGCTGAACATACGGTAACGCAAGCAGATATCAACAACGGACAAATCAGTAATTCTGCCGTAGCATCTGCTTTGTTTAATACTCTGACATATTCAGATGCTTCTGATGATACCGACCCGGACTCTGCTTCAGGTAATGATGATCCGACTATTACAAATATTGTCCAAAACCCTTCACTTGTAATTAAAAAAGACGACGGATTAGCATATTTGCCTCAAAATTTAGCTGTTTCAGATGTTATCACTTATAGTATTACCGTAACTAATACCGGTAATGTTGATTTACACAATATTGTTATTACTGACCCCGATGCCTCAATACAAGGATTAAACATAATTCCCAATTTATCAGTTGGTCAAACAGCTACTATTACGGCTACACATGTCGTTACACTTGCCGATATCAATGCCGGACAAGTCAGCAATTCGGCAACGGCTACTTGCAATTTTAACGGTCAAACAATTTCAGTAGTTTCTGATGATGCCGATGTAAATTCTCCCGCAAACCCCGACGACCCGACCATAACATTTATAGCACAAACACCTTCATTGATGGTAACTAAAACCGATAACTACGATTATACCCCACAAAACTTACATGTCGGTGATATCATAGTATATCAAATAAATGTAGTTAATAACGGTAATGTTACTTTGGATAATATAACGGTTACCGATGTAAACGCAAACATTATTTCCGGTTCACCTATTGCAACTTTAGACCCCGGAAGTGCAGCAACTATAATTGCTAATCATACCGTATCACAAGCTGATATAGATGCCGGACAAATTGTAAACCAAGCTGTAGCTCAAACATCATTTGGTGGAAATACAGTCAGTGATTTGTCTGATGACACAGACACACAATCTCCGGGAGGTAATGATGACCCGACTATTACTTTTATTATACAAAATCCTTCATTAACCCTAACCAAAGACGATGGTATGGATTATTCCGAACAACATCTCAACGTAGGTGATGTCATAACCTATACCATACTTGTTCAAAATACAGGTAATGTAACCTTAAACAACATTATCGTTACAGATACCAATGCTAATATTCAAGGAAACGGAATAATAACTACATTAGCACCAAATGACGTCGCACAAATAACGGCAACTCATACCGTTACTCAAAATGAGTTGAACGCAGGCATTATTAGCAATTCTGCCAGCGGACAAGTCAATTTTAATACGACCACCATAACTGATATGTCCGACGATACCGACCCGTCTTCACCTTCAGGTGATGATGACCCGACCATTACGCATTTGTATCGTTATGCAGGTATTGAATTGACCAAAGACGACCAGTTACCTTACAGCGCACAAAACTTAAATGTAGGCGATGTGATTACTTACCACATCAATGTTACCAATACAGGTAATGTTACTTTGAGTTTGGCAACCGTTTCTGACAACAATGCCAATATTGTCAGTGGTAATCCCATTACCGATTTGCAACCCGGAGCAACAGCTATCGTAATAGCGCAACATTCTGTAACTCAGACAGACATTGATGCAGGAGAAGTAATTAATCAAGCTACGGTCAATACATCATTCAACGGTCAAAACTATTCAGACCTTTCCGATGATACGGATCCTGATTCACCTTCCGGTGTAAACGATCCGACTATTACACATATCGTTCAAAATCTACAATTTGAAATTACAAAAGATGACGGATTACCCTATTTTGCCCAAAATATCCAAGTTGGCGATGTTATCAATTATGTTATCAATATAACCAATACTGGAAATGTAAGTCTGCATAATATTGATTTGACTGACAACAATGCAGCTATTATAGGTAGTCATATTATTACCGATTTGGATGTCAATCAAACGACCAGTATCAACGCAACTCACATAGTAACGCAAGCAGATATCGACAACGGTGTCATCAGCAATTCCGTAAGCGGCATCACAAATGTTTTAGGTAACGATATTACAGACGTATCGGATGATGCCGATATCAATGCACCGCCCAATGATGACGACCCTACTTTGACATTTATTGACAGACGTGCCGAATTGACCTTGACTAAAGATGATAATTTACCTTACATTCCGCAAAATTTGAACGTCGGTGATGTTATCATCTACAACCTGACACTTATCAATACCGGTAACGTTACCTTATCCGATATAGATATTACGGATCCTAATGCCGTATTAGCGTCAAACAGCCATATTACTCAAATGGATCCGGGAGCAACAGTTACTCTTTCGGCAACGCATACTATTACACAAGCAGATGTCGATGCCGGATTTGTCAGTAACTCTGCAACCGCTCAATGTACATTTGACGGCAATACCGTTATAGATTTATCGGATGATACCGATAACTTATCACCAAGCGGACCTGATGACCCGACCATTACATACCTTATTCAAACACCTGAACTGACCGTTACCAAAGATGACCAATTGTCATACAACGCTCAAAATCTGCAAGTTGGGGACATTATCAATTATAATATCAATGTTACAAACACCGGAAATGTTACACTTCAAAATATTGTTGTTACAGATAATAATGCCACTATAACAGGTAACAGTTTGATAACAAGCTTAGCGCCCGGTGAAAGTGTTTTAATTACCGCAGAACATAACGTTACCCAAACTGATATTGATTCCGGCTTAATAGTCAATCAAGCTACTGCTACAACCCAATATAACGGAAACACGGTAACCGATTTGTCAGACGATCTTGACCCTAGTTCACCATTAGGCGATAACGATCCTACCATAACTCGTATCGTTCAAAATCCGTCAATCGTCATTACCAAAGACGATCAATTGCCCTATACCGATCAAAACTTGGCGGTCGGAAATGTTATTCAATATCAAATTGTTGTAACCAATACCGGTAACGTAACCTTCCCAATGGCAACTGTTACCGATAACAATGCCAATATAGTCAGCGGTAATCCTATCAATAATTTGGTTCCGGGCAATTCAGTTACAATAATTGCCAATCATACCATTACGCAATACGATTTGGACTTAGGAAAAGTTATTAATTCAGCACAAGTGAGCGCCGATTTTAACAACCAAACATATATTGATATATCAGACGATACAGATCCTGATTCGCCTGCCGGTGACGACGACCCGACTATTACGCATTTGAATCAAAATCCTGTTTTGGTCATAACAAAAGATGATCAATTGCCATATACTGATCAAAATTTAATAGTTGGGGATGATATTGATTACAATATTTATATCACCAATAACGGAAATGTTACATTAACTAATATCATAATTACAGATAACAATGCTACTATTTCCGGCAGCAATGCCATTGGTAATTTACCACCGGGGCAAACCGTTACCCTTCAAGCGACTCATACGGTAACACAAGCGGATATCAACAACGGTTCTATTGAAAATTCCGCTACCGGAGCTTGTATGTTTAACAATAACAGCATTATAGACATCAGTGATGATACCGATCCGTTTGCACCCGGCGGTCCTGACGATCCGACCATCACACATCTTATTCAGAATCCGGTTATTAATGTAACCAAAGATGACCAATTACCTTATTCTCCCCAAAATCTTAATGTCGGGGACGTAATAACTTACAATATTGACGTTACAAATACAGGAAATATTACGTTGAATAACATCAATGTCGGTGATACTAATGCCACTATTATATCCGGTAATCCTATCAATACTTTGGAACCGGGTTATACCCAAACTGTAGTGGCAACGCATACGGTAACCCAAGCGGATATTGATACAGGCTATATCGTCAACAGTGCCGTAGCTTCTACAAGTTTTAACGGTAACGCCGTAAATGATACGTCTGACGATACAGATCCTTTGTCACCTTCGGGCGACGCAGATCCAACGGTAACCACTATTGCACAAAATCCCGGTATTACTGTTCTTAAAGACGACCAATTGGATTACAATCCGCAACTGTTGGCAGTCGGTGATGTTATCAATTATAATATCATCGTTACCAATACCGGAAATGTTACTATTCAAAATATCAATATTCAAGATACCAATGCACAAATTACCGGTAACCATATTATTCCGAGTATGGTCCCCAACGAAGTCGTAACTATACCTGCAACTCATACCGTAACACAAGCGGATATCGATGCAGGTGAAATAATCAATTCGGCAACCGCCAGTCTGCAATACAATGGTATAGCTGTTTCAGATGTTTCAGATGATACGGATTTATCATCCCCTTCCGGACCTGATGATCCGACTATAACACATCTGCTGCAAGTACCCGAAATGACCGTAACCAAAGATGATCAACTATCTTATGATCCGCAAAATTTACATGTCGGTGATATCATCTCGTATCAAATTCAAGTCCAAAATTCGGGTAATGTTATTCTAAGTTTGATCAATGTAAACGACGACAATGCAACAATTACCAGTGGTAATCCAATTTTGAATTTATACCCCGGTAATTCTGCAACTGTATTAGCTGAACACGTGGTAACACAAGCTGATATCGATGCCGGTCAAGTGATAAATCAAGCTATCGCTTCAACGACTTTCAACGGTTTAACTTATCTAGAATTGTCAGACGATACTGATCCCGATGCGCCCGGTGGTGACCATGACCCGACTATCACGCATATTACACAAAATCCGGTTATAGAACTGACCAAAGATGACCAATTACCTTATACCTCACAAAACTTGTCAGTAGGTGATGCCATCACATACAACATTACGGTAACCAATCAAGGTAATGTTACGCTCAATAGTATTTTGATAACAGATGATAATGCAACAATTAGTGGTAATACGGGATCTATTGCAAACCTTGGAATCGGACAATCCGAAACCATTCAAGCAACGCATATTGTAACACAAGCTGATATCGATGCAGGATATATTAGCAATTCTGCATTGGTTACAGCAGATTTTGACAATACTGATATTGTTGATATCAGTGATGATACTGATCCGTTTTCTCCGGGTGGTCAAGATGATCCGACTATCACTCATATCATTCAAAATCCGGAATTAACCGTTACCAAAGATGACCAATTACCGTATGTGCCTCAAAATTTGAATGCAGGTAATATTATCACATACAATATCTCTGTTACCAATACCGGAAATGTTACTTTAAATAATATCAATGTAACTGATAATAACGCCAATATTGTTTCGGGTAACCCTATAAGTGTTTTAGAACCGGGACAAACAGAAACCGTTGTTGTAACATACACCATAACACAAGCGGATATGGATGCCGGTTTTGTCTCTAATAGTGCCGTTGCTGCAACAGATTTCAACGGTAATACCGTATCAGACATATCAGACGACACCGACCCGTTATCTCCAACCGGAAACGATGATCCGACTATCACGTATATCGTTCAAAATCCGGAATTAACCGTTACCAAAGATGACCAATTGGATTATACCGACCAAAGTTTATCAGTCGGAGATGTTATTACATATCAAATCATCGTTCAAAATACCGGTAACGTAACATTGCAAAATATTAATCTTCAAGATGCCAATGCACAAATATCCGGTAATAATATCATCAGCACACTTGCACCGGGTGATGCAGTTACATTTACAGCTGAACATACCGTAACACAAAATGATATCAACAATGGTGAAATTATCAACCAAGCTACGGCATCGACTCAATTTGACGGACAACCGGTAACCGATTTATCTGACGATTTGGATCTGTTTTCACCGACAGGACCGGACGACCCGACCATAACGCATATAACCCAAACACCTGAACTTTTGGTTACCAAAGACGACCAACTGCCATACACAGCTCAAAATTTACAGGTCGGTGATATTGTCAGCTATCGAATATTGGTTAAAAATACCGGAAATGTAACATTAAACTTAATTAATGTTACTGATGGTAATGCAAATATTTTGAGCGGTAGCCCAATATCAAATTTAGCGCCTAATAACACGGAAATTGTAATGGCCGAACATATCGTAACACAAGCCGATATCGATGCCGGACAAATAATCAATCAAGCTGTTGCTTCATCCACATTTGACGGCTTGACTATTGACGAGTTATCCGATGATACAGATGTTGACTCGCCGGCAGGCGACCACGATCCAACCGTTACGACTATTGTTCAAAATCCAAGCATTATCATTACCAAAGACGACCAACTGCCATATACCGACCAAAATTTGGTTGCCGGCGATGTCATAACATACAACATTGTTGTTACAAATAATGGTAATATAAGTTTGTCGCATATTGAAGTAACCGATCCTAATGCTCAGATTCAAGGTAATAATGTTATACCCAATTTAGCACCCGGCGATTCGCAAACCATAGTAGCGACACACACTATCACACAATTGGAAGTAGATGCCGGTGAAGTCATCAATCAAGCAAGCGGTATCACGAGCTTTAACAACACAGATATTACGGATTTATCCGATGATACCGATATTAACTCGCCTGTTGGAGATGACGATCCGACTGTTACACATATACTCAGAACACCCGTATTGACAGTCTTAAAAGACGATCAATTGGATTATTCCAATCAAAACTTGGTAGTGGGCGATATTATCCATTATAATATCACCGTTAGAAATGACGGAAACATTACTTTAAGCAATATCCAAATTACCGATGCCAATGCCAATATTATATCTGGGGCACCCATTTTGGTATTAATCCCGGGACAAACGGCTACGGTACTTGCAGAACATACCGTTACACAAGCTGATATTGATGCCGGTGAAATCAGCAATTCAGCAATAGCGGAAACAGATATTGGAAACAATACTATAGTATCCGATACCTCGGACGATACAGATGTCAATTCACCCCTGGGTCCTGATGATCCGACTATTACGCATATTGTTCAAACACCTGAATTGACAGTAACAAAAAATGATCATTTGGATTATATAGCGCAAAATCTACAAGTTGGCGATGAGGTCAATTATCAAATCATCGTTACCAATTCGGGTAATGTAACTTTGTATAATATTACTCTAAGTGATAATAATGCAAACTTTACGGGTTCAAGCACCATAACCCAACTGGATCCGGGTGAATTTGCAAGCCTTGATGCCACACACATCGTAACCCAAGCCGATATCGATGCCGGACAAATAGTCAATCAAGCTATTGCCAGAGCTTTCTTTAACGGTTTACAAATCAATGATTTATCTGACGATGCCGGCAATACAGGACCCGATAATGGCGATGATGACCCGACTATAACGCTGATTGCCCAATATCCGGGTATTACTATCACCAAAGACGATCATTTACCATATACACCTCAAAATATGGTTGTCGGTGATGTCATCAATTATGAAATTGCAGTTACCAACACCGGAAACGTAACCTTTAATGCCGCCAATGTTCAAGATGTTAATGCCAATATTACCAACGGCAATCCGGTAACCAATTTAGCACCGGGAGCAACTGCCATAGTTTTGGCACAACACTCGGTTACGCAAGCTGATTTAGATGCCGGTTTCTATGATAATTCTGCTGTCGTTACAGCCGATTTCAACGGGATAACCTATTCCGATGTATCTGATGATACAGATCCCGACTCACCTATCGGACCGGATGATCCAACCAGAACAAATTTTGTTCAAACACCGCAAATTACCATCCTAAAAGACGACAATTTACCTTTTGTTGCTCAAAACTTGTTTATTGGTGATCAAATCAATTACACCATTTCGGTAACCAATACCGGTAACGTTACATTGACTGATGATATTACTTTAACAGACGATAACGCTACTTTGAGTATCGGTACCATAAATGGCGGATTGACAGTCGGACAAACACAAACACTCACGGCTACACATACCGTAACACAAGCCGATATCGATGCCGGAGTAGTATTAAATACAGTTCACGGTTCGACCATGTTCGGACATATCAATGTCGATGATGATTCTGATGATACCGATCCTGACTCACCCACAGGTGATGATGATCCGACTCAGACATTTATCTCACAAACCGTTGCTTTTGAAGTAACCAAAGATGATAATCTACCATATTCAGAACAAGTAATCAACGTCGGTGATGTTATCAACTATGACATTTATGTTACCAATAACGGAAATGTTACATTGACCAATGTTTTGATTACAGATGACAACGCTGTTATCCTATCGGGTAATCCTATACCGATCTTAGCACCCGGTGACACGGCACATATCACAGCTATGCATACCGTAGTACAAGGCGATATCGATGCAGGTGAAGCCGTCAATCAAGCAATTGCTTCTACCAATTTCCTCGGAACGGTATATGAAGATTTATCCGATGATACCGACCCGTTATCACCGGTTGGCAATGATGACCCGACTATTACACATATCAAAAAATTCTCAGGCATCTCATTGACCAAAGTCGGCTATATCAGTACAACCAATATCATTTGCCCCAAACCCGGTGAACCGATAATTTATACTTTTGAAGTTAGAAATACAGGTAATCAAAATATCTCGAATGTTGAAATTCAAGATCCGCAAATTGCAACACCAATAACTTATGTAAGCGGTGATGTAGATGGAGACAATATGCTCGGACAGAATGAAATTTGGATTTTTAACGGAATTATTCCACTGACTCAAAATATGGTTGATACCGGATTTGTTGAAAACCAAGCAGTCGTTCACGGGTTAAATCCTCAGAATGTCAGTGTATCCGATATTTCAGATGATCCGACAGACCCGACAAACGTCGATCTTAATAATGACGGTGATCCGGATGATATTACACATACTGATATACCCCAACATGCCGATTTGATTTTGCTGAAAGAAGGGCATTTCAACGATGAAAACGGCAACGGATTAGCCGATGAAGGCGAAACCATAACCTATACATTCACCGTTAAAAACCGTTGTAACGTTACCATAACGGATATCAGTGTCAGTGACCCGCTCATCGATGTCAATCCGGCACATATTACACTCGGCGCCAACCAAGTTGATGACCATACATTTACGGGAACCTATATGATAACACTAGCGGACATTGAAAGAGGTTATGTTGAAAACTCCGCAACCGTTACCGGATTTGATATTAATAACAACCCTGTAACCGATATATCGGACGATCCTACAAACTTTACAAATATTGATATTGAAAACGATGACGAACCGGACGATCCGACTATTGTTAAAACCCCCAACATTAAAATATTTGATATTTTTACGCCTAATGACGATAGCTTTAATGACCACTTCTACATTGTCGGTATTGAAAGTTTTCCTAATTCGGTTGTAAAAATTTACACCCGTTGGGGTAATTTGGTTTATCAAACAACAGGCTATGATAATACTGACAACTATTGGGACGGTTATCAACAAGGCGATAACAATCATAAATTACCTACAGGTGTATATTACTATGTTATTGACTTGGGTATTCCGGATGTTAAAAGTATATATACAGGTTCAGTTTATTTAAACAGATAATCAGACAAACAAACGATTATGAAAAATATAAAATTAATCATTGTACTATTTGCTATAAGTTTTTTAAAAAACAGTTATAGTCAGCAAGATGTTCAGTTTTCGGAATATATGTATAATCCTATTGCCGTAAATCCGGCTTACGCCGGGACCAAAGAAGGTTTTATTATGACCGGAATGGTTCGTATGCAATGGATTGGTGTCAAAGACGCTCCAAATTCTCAATCATTTTCATTACATAGTCCTATTTTTAAAAATATGGGATTGGGATTTTCCGCAGTTAATGATAATGCCGGTCCCCTACAACAAACTTTGTTTTATTGGGACTATTCTTATCAAATTGACATAGGTTTTGATTCGCGACTAAGTTTTGGGTTAAGTGGCGGCTTTCACATTTTAAATTTGGACTTAACAGGAAGAGATGCCTATCATCTGAACGATCCGGAAATTTATAATTTGAACAACCGTTTTTTACCCAATGCCGGTGTTGGTTTGTACTTTTATACTTATGATTATTATATTGGCATATCTGCGCCTCGTTTGTTGGAACAGAAATACAGTAATACATCAACCGGTGAAGCCGCTTTACACAGAAGTTTTTTCTTTACTGCCGGTTATGTTTTTGATTTAGATGAAGTTGTCAAAATTAAACCCAGTATATTATTCAAATATATGCATAATATCCCTATGTCATTTGACTTTTCTATGAATTTATATCACGAACGTTGGGGCGTTGGTCTGAGTTACAGACACGAAGATGCCATAGTCGGATTATTTCAATTATTTGTAAATCGACAATTATCAGTAGGCTATTCGTATGATTATACACTCTCCGATCTAAGACACGACAGTTCCGGCTCTCACGAATTAATGCTTCGATATGATTTTTCAAAACGTACAGAACGCTGTCGCCCCGTAAAATATTTTTAATAGAAAAGCCGGATTGTTAACAATCCGGCTTTTGTTTTGGTGTATTATACTTATATGTTGCCTGTTTTTTTATTCAGAAGTTATTTATTTATCTTCATAAACATATTCAAGTGAACCTGATGAAGCTCCGGAATAGGTTGAAGTTTCAGGAAAATCATCACTGTTATAAGTATATGAATAGTTTGTCGTATCAGTAGAATACGGAACACCTGATACCGATAACTGAGTTGTTATGGTAAGAAGATTATGTTTTTCAATCACCGGCATTTCCATAGTTTCAGTATTCAATAAGGGTGCGTTCTTGGTATCATAGGTATAAGTGTCAGTCATGCCAATTGTAAATGAAGCAAAAGTTCCATCCAAAGAGATACCGGAAATGTCATCACCGTTATAAGTTATAGTACCTGAAACGTCCAAGGTTCCCTGTGAAGATACGGAATAAAGTGAGATGCCGGTTGGTTTATCTCCATTATAATTGGAAAAAGTAGTTGATCCTATCAAGTCATCATTTTCATCATAAGTACTGATTTTTTGAATATGAGAGTTATTCATTTGGTACCTTGTAACACCATTATATTGTCCGTTTTTACTAGATACTATGGAATCTAAGATACCATTGGACTTATCAGCATAGTAATACTCTTTTACTTTTATATCCGTTCCGTCATCAGAAGTTATTTTAATAATATGCCTACCATCATATTCATAATTATTGACAGTTGTAGTTGTAGTTGCAGTAACACCGGCTTTTGTGTAATTAGCGTTAATTCTATCAATAATCATTTGCGGCAAATTCTTAAGCGTTGATGAATTATCAGTCGTTGTAATCGTTACGGGAACAGGTTTTGTCTCAACAGTCTCACTGTTTTGATCGTCACTTGATTTGTCTTTTTTACAATTAACCATTGCTAAACTCAGAATGGCTAATAATAATAACATTTTTTTCATAATCTAAAATTTTATTCTTTTATTATAATTCACAAATATACAACAATTATTTTTGTCATTAATAAATATTTTTAATTAGATTTTATTTTGATTCGAAAATAAGCAAATACCAAAGTCATAACGGGACTTAACCAATTGAAAACGGCATATAATAAATAGCTTTCAGTAGGGACGCCTAAAACTTTTGAATTGTATGCACCACCGGTATTCCAAGGCACCAAGACGGAAGTTACCGTTCCGGAATCTTCCAAAGTACGACTGAGATTTTCTGGAGCTAAACCGGCATCGTCATATGCCTGTTTATACATCTTGCCGGGGACGACAATGGCTAAATATTGATCGGATGCCGTGGCATTAAAAACGATACAGGTCAAATCGGTGCTGGCAAACAATCCGAAAATACCTTTAAAGGTTTGTAATAATGTTTCACTGATTTTTTTGAGCGCCCCGATAGCTTCCATAATGCCTCCAAAGAACATAGCGCTGATTATCAGCCAGATAGTTGACAACATACCTTTCATACCTCCGGAAGAAAATAATTCATTCAGAATAGGATTGGAAGTATCTATATTAATATCCCACACAATAGATTTCATAATGCTTTTGTAGGCGCCGGTATAAAATCCCGTATTTTTATCAATGAGTTGCAGCAACAAGTCTTTTTGAAAAAACAAAGCCGTCAATCCACCCAATAAAACACCTGCTAAAAGGGCTACCAAAGGCGGTGTTTTTTTAATGATGAGAAATATCACGATAGCCGGCACCAACAACAGCGCCGGATGAATGAAAAAAGATTGTTTTATGTCCGCCAACAATGCTGCCGTATCTTGTATTTGGCTACCGGAATGAAAAAATCCCAATACGATAAAAACCAACAAAGCAATGGAAATGGTCGGAATGGTGGTGTACATCATATAACGCACATGCCGATACAAATCAACCCCGGCTATGGCACTGGCCAAATTGGTCGTATCAGACAAAGGCGACATTTTATCACCGAAATAGGCACCGGAAATCACAGCACCGGCAACCATTTCAACCGGAAAACCTAATGCTTTACCAATACCAATCAATGCAATACCAACCGTAGCCGTCGTGCTCCACGAACTCCCGATAATCAACGAAACCAATGCTGTAATTATCAAAGTTGTTGCCAAAAAAATGCTCGGATTGAGCAATTTTAAACCGTAATACACCATCGTAGGAATAATGCCACCAAGCAACCAAGTACCTGTCAATGCGCCTACAAACAACAAAATCAAAATTGCCCCACTTGTCGATTGGATATTTTTTGAAACTCTGGCTAACATCGTTTCGTAATCAACCCCGTAACGAAAGCCGATAATAGCCGCAACGGCACCTGCCAATAACAAAGCAAATTGATTGGGACCTGAAGTTGCCTCATCTCCAAATACACTTAA
>JALVKK010000233.1 GCA_027033875.1 Flavobacteriales bacterium | reverse complement strand
TCAGATTGAAAAAAACTATTCAAATCCGTCATTTTATCCGATTGCACAACAGATTGATTCGCAATCCAAATCTTATTGATTTTGGGCAAGATAAGATTGATGTCGTGTGTTGATAAAATAATGATTTTGCGATGTTGTTTACTGATTTTCAACAAATTATTTATCAAAACAGCTTTATTTTCCAAATCCAAATGTGTCGTTGGTTCATCTAATAACAATATCGGTGTTTGTTGTACCAAAGCGCGAGCAATCAAAACTTTTTGACGCTCTCCATCACTCAATTGATTTATTTTTCGATCAAAATAAGCTGCAATTTTCAGTTGCTTACCTACTTCATCTATTATTTGCAAATCCGGTTTTGACAAGCCACCCCATATACCGGTATAGGGTTGCCGTCCCATTGCCAAAAATTCGCGTACCAAAACAGGTACCTCCAATTTGTCAGTTAATACAATACTCACGTAACGGGCTCTTTCTACTGGCGACAAAGCAAGCAAATTCCGTTCATCTAAAAATACTTCTCCGGATATTGCGGGCAAAATGCCGGTTAACGTTTTTAACAAAGTTGATTTACCGGCACCGTTTTTTCCTATCAAGGCAATAAAATCACCACTTTGAGCTGTCAAATTGATTTCTGACAAAACTGTTTCTTGCTCATAACCAACTTCTAAGTTATTGATTTTTAACTTCATATAATTAATAAATGAGAATTTATACTACATCAATGATATTTATGTTTTTTAATGATTATTTTTTATTTCATATTAAATTTCTGCTAGAAACGCACAACAGTGCGTTTCAATACCAACCCCGTTTTATCATTTTAATCAAACCGTTGATGTCCATTGTAAAAACAATCCGTATGCGCGACAAATAATCCGGTTGTAAAATCTCATACCCGAGTTTGGAATAAATAGGAAAAAAGATTTCAAAATAATCTTGTACCAAATTGACCCGCAAACCCGAATCGTAATAAAAACGTAATGGCTGATTGTTGCGTTTTAACCATGCCCAATCGCCATACAAATTTAACCAACGCCAAATTCCGATATTAACATTATTGCTAATCAAATAATCATTGGCAAACTGATCATCAAAAAAACTTTTAAAACCACCTTCCGCCCATACAAATTGCTGGTGAAAAATACCGGTTGATTCTGAACGTCCGTAATAATGATATTGAAACAAATAATCGGTCGGACGGTCTAACGCAAAAGAAAAATAATCGGTTCGGGTTTGATTATACAAAAACTTTCCTACAAAAAAACGAAAATCCCATTGACGATTTTTATCCGACAAGAAACGGTAGCGCATCATCAATGAGGCTTTACCGAAAAGTTTGGAAAATTGCAAATCGGCTTTGTAAAAAAAATCTTTGATAACATTTACATTATAATGTTTGTAACGCAAATTTACCACATCGTATGATTCCGTTTCATTTTGAACATATCCGACTGGATCCTTATCTATTTTCATATATTGCAAAGCGACATAACCGCCTTTTCGTTTTCGCAAATACGGGTTGCGAAATTTTAATTCAATATGCGAATTAAATTTTCTGTAAATCAAATCATGATTGTAATGATAGTACTTGTAACCTATACCATAATGCAAAGCATAATAAGGGACTGATTTGAAAAAATAAATATTGTTTAATGATATACTACCGGTTAAACTACGACTTTTGAATCCGTAAGTCGGGGTAATATTATATTTAAAACTATTAAATAAGAAACTTTCATTAAATATTTGCGCACCGGCAATCAATCCGTCATAATAATTATATTCAAAAAACGGGTTAACAAAAACCTGTGTTCGTAACGGATTGTCAAAATCTTGAAATGGTCTGATTTGCACAGGTTTGTTTATCAAATGAAATCCCGGGCGTTTGTAATTGTCATTGTTTTGAAACTCCGGATAATCATTGTAATAATTAAACCCGACATATTGAAAATGTTCATTTTTTATGCCTATCAAAGTATCATTTTCAAAAGCCGGCAGTTGTTTTAATAATAAAACACTGTCATTCTTGATGCCATACAAACTTAAAGGTAATAAATGATGGTTTTTATTCTTAATTTTCAAAAAAACGGAATCATTTTTTACTTTCAGTTTTTGCAATTTATAATCATACTTTCGGGTACTTTGAACATAAGTTTTAAACCACTTTAAATCCTTATCTCTAATCGTATTTTTACAAAAATCTTTACCTGATACCATTTGTGTAACAGCAAGAGCATAAAAATCTTTTAAGCGTTTTTCAAAATCAGGTTGCAAATCTTTTAATATTTTTAAGCCCAAAGCAGCTTTATAAGGCATGGTCACGTTTCGATTATAATTGGTCAGCGAATCCAAAGCCATACTCAAAGGCTGATCTTTATACAATCTTGCCACGTTTAAATACAACCAAGGATATTTTTCAGACATTTGTACTCGTGAAGCATAAAAAAAACGCATTATTTTATTTTTTGACAATTTGCCAAGCAGAGGCATATTCGGATAATATGTTTTCAAATAGCGATACTCCCAAAAATTTGCTATACCGTCTTGAACCCATGCATTCCGACGTCTATCCGTTAAAATGGCATCTGTATATTTTTTAGCCAATTGATGTAAAACAGAAAATTCCCAAATAAAATGCCGGTTATACGGATTAATAATTTTGGGAAGCAAATCTAAACCGTAAACCTTATGATTTTTAAAATAAGAATGTGAAATCAATATTTTATTTTCGGGATAATCACCTGCCTTATGTTTAAAAAAATCAAAAATTTTATTAATAATCAATGTTTTATCTATTTCTGACAACTGTTTATTATCGGGCAAAATAATTTTCTTATCGGCATATTTGTAAGTGTTGTAAAACTCTGAAGTTATCAATATTTCCGGATTTTTTACCGTACCCGTTAATTGATATTGATTTTTAATATCCAAATTGGAATAAACCTGTTTGTCTCTCGAAAAATTTTTCAATTCAATACTAAAATGCGTTGGAAAAGCCGGATAATCATCAATATTTTTGTCGGCATAAGTTTGATATAAATAAGGTACCGGGTGAAAATAAAAATTTCGCAATAATATATTGCCTTTTCTATCCATA
>JALVKK010000232.1 GCA_027033875.1 Flavobacteriales bacterium | reverse complement strand
AAAACTTTTATGGAAGCTTGGCTGTGGCAAATAAACGCATTTGACCAGTTTGGTGTTGAGCTTGGTAAACGGTTAGCAAAAAGAATTTTGGAAGATTTTGAACAACCTACCTATCCGCACGATATTTCTACCCAAACACTGATACAAAAAATTTCAAAATAAAAAAAGCCCGAAAATCGGGCTTTACATATATATATATAATTCAATATCTATCTATTTTCTATATTTTGCCAATTTCGGAAAAAACAAGATTAATAATACCGCAACAGCAAACAAAACATACAAATACTGATCAACCGGTAATCCGGGAGGTCCGGGAGGTAATCCGGGAGCAGGTGGATGCCCACCTGCAAAAATTAATGTCGGAATTAAAGCCAGTACGGTTGTTGCAAAAAACTTTTTCATAATACAATTAATTATTTGAATATGACAAGCAAATATATAACATTTTTTGATATAATATAAAAAAAAATCAAAAAATATTAATAAGTGGACCCAGCTGGACTCGAACCAGCGACCCCCTGATTATGAGTCAGGTGCTACTAACCAACTGAGCTATGGGTCCTGTAACAGCAAATTGCGACTGCAAATATAAGATTTTTAAATTATTCAAAAAAAATATTTTTTATTTTTTATTTAGACTCACAATGAAATATGTAATTTTTATGTATTTTTAAGCCAAAAAAATAAAACTATGAAAAAACGCTTAATCGAATGTGTCCCAAATATCAGTGAAGGACGCGATATGAATAAAATTAATGAAATAGCTCGTCAAGTAGAAACGATAGAAGGAGTAAAATTATTGGATATAGATCCGGGAAAAGCCACGAACAGGACCGTAATTACTTTTGTTGGGGAACCCGAACAAGTAGTTGAAGCAGCTTACAGATTGATAAAAAAAGCCAAAGAACTTATAGATATGCGTCATCACAAAGGTGAACACCCGCGATTTGGTGCTACGGATGTCTGTCCTTTGGTGCCGATATCAAATATTACAATGGAAGAAACAGCCGAATATGCTAAAAAATTAGGTGAACGTGTCGGTAAAGAACTCCATATTCCCGTTTATTTTTATGAAAATGCCGCTACCGAAGCCAAACGTCGCAACTTGGCCAACGTCAGAGCCGGTGAATATGAAGGTTTGTCAGACAAATTACAAAATCCGGATTGGCAACCCGATTTCGGACCGAATAAATTTGATAATGAAGTGGCTCAATCAGGTGCAATAGCCATTTCAGCCCGCGACTTTCTGGTAGCTTACAATGTCAATCTCAATACAACATCAACCCGTCGTGCCAATGCTATTGCTTTTGATATACGTGAAGCCGGACGTATCAAACGTGAAGGCAATCCTATTACCGGTAAAAAAGTTTTGGACGAAAACGGTAAACCGGTGCGTATCCCCGGAAAATTCAAAGGCGTAAAGGGTATAGGCTGGTATATTGAAGAATATGGGATTGCACAAGTATCATACAATATTACCGATATTAAAGCTGCTCCGGTACATTTGGTTTTTGACGAAACCCTAAAATCCGCCGATAAACGCGGTGTACGAGTAACCGGTTCGGAAATTATCGGACTGGTGCCTAAAAAAGTCCTCCTCGATGCAGCCGATTATTTTTTGACCAAACAACAACGTTCGTTGGGTATTTCAGAAAGTGAAAAAATCCTAATAGCTGTTAAATCACTGGGTGCCGATGATTTAAAACCTTTTAATCCTAAAGAAAAAATCATAGAATATCTGTTGGAAGAAGAATCACAATCAAAATTAGTCGATTTAAGTTTAACGGATTTTGCCGATTTAACCGCTTCGGAAGCTCCCGCACCCGGCGGTGGATCCATCGCGGCTTACAGTGCTGCGCTGGGAGTTGCTTTGGGAACTATGGTTGCCAATCTGTCTTCTCATAAGAGAGGATGGGACGACAAATGGAACTATTATTCCGAATGGGCGGTTAAAGGGCAACAATTTAAAGAACATTTGATCCATTTGGTCGATGAAGATACCAATGCTTTTAACAAAATTATGGACGCTTTTAAATTGCCTAAAAAAACAGATGAAGACAAAAAAATAAGAGCCGAAGCCATCGAAGCGGCAACTCTGTATGCTACCGAAATTCCTTTAAAAGTGATGCAAACCGCTTATGATTCTATGACAATTATGTACGAAATGGCTCAAACCGGTTTACCCGCTTCCATTTCGGATGTAGCTGTTGGTGCGATGGCTGCACGAACCGGTGTGTATGGTGCTTATTATAATGTAAAGATTAATGCCACTTCCTTAAAGGATAAAAACAAAGCTAACGAATTACTTGAAAAAGCCTCTCAAATATTAAAAGATGCCCAAGACAAAGAAAAAGAAATTTTAGCTCTGGTTGATGAAAAAATGAAAGGTTAAGACTAGCAACTCGATACTTGCTACTTGTTACTAAAATAATCTTTCTTAATCAAATCAATACTTTTGATGCTTTTCTCGAGCCATTGCATATAGAGCAATTCTTGTTCGGATTGTGGTAATTGCCATGCTATTTCGGAAGTATGTAAAGATTCGGTTACACGGTGCATAATCAGTGCCGCCGCAACACTGATATTAAAACTTTCGGTAAAACCATACATAGGAATTTTTAAGAAAACATCAGCTTGATCCATAACCAATTCCGACAAACCGTCTTTTTCAACCCCGAAAAAAAAGGCTGCCGGCTGGCTGATGTCAAAATCAGGCAAACCGACATCGTCGGTATGAGGCGTCGTTGCGACTATCCGGTAGCCTTTTTGCTTTAAACGGTCTATAACGGTTTGTGTATGCTCATAATGATGAATATCCAACCATTTTTCAGCTCCTTTGGCAATGGCGTGAGATAATTTCGGGTCGTATTTTTTCTGCACGATATGCATATCTTGCCAACCGAATATATCGGCACTACGTACCACGGCACTGACATTGTGCATTTGATACAAATCCTCGAGTGCTACCGTAAAATAACGTGTGCGTTGCGACAAAACTTTTTTTAATATTGCCTTGCGATTATCCGTTACAAAATTTTCCAAATACGAAATGTAATCTTTCACAATCATTTTTTATTCTATTGCAAATTTAGTTATTATC
>JALVKK010000231.1 GCA_027033875.1 Flavobacteriales bacterium | reverse complement strand
ATAATACCGCCATTGAGTACAATGAAATCTTTACCGGCACCAAAGCCAAAAGATGAAGAAATCAATCCGAAACGAAATTTCAGACAAAATATAATAGTTCCGGGGAAAGGATTGCCCAAAACCACAGACCCTGTATTACAAACACCCGGACGTTCGTTATCTCATTCCGCAAAGAGTCCTATCTTAACTTTTGAAGCGGCACACGACGGATATTATCCTTCGGATCCTACCGGTGCTGCCGGACCCAATCATTATGTTATGGCTTATAATACCGCCTTTAAAATTTTTGATAAAACAGGCAATGTATTGGTTAATGAAACTGGTTTGAACACCTTTTTTCAAGGACATACCAGTGACGGCGACCCCATCGTACTATACGACCGACATGCCGATAGATTTTTGATTACCAATTTTGATATTTCACACACACCCAATAAATTGTTGGTAGCTGTCAGTCAAACATCCGACCCTGTAAACGGCGGATGGTATTTTTATGCTTTTGATGTTCCCGGTACAAGCACTCAAAACTTTATAGATTATCCAAAATTTTCTATTTGGAGTGACGGTTATTATATTACGGCAAACAAAGATGCCTATTCTGCATCAACATCCGATGTTGTGTATGTTATGGAGAGAGATAAAATGATTAATGGTGAAACAACCGCTCAAATGATAGGCTTTCCGTTACCCGGTATAAATGTGGATGGTTTTTATTCGCCTTCCGGATTTAATATAAACGGAGACCAATTACCTCCGGCAGGCAATGCGCCTATTATTTATTTGCAAGACGATGCTTGGGCCGGTATCAACAAAGATCATTTAAAAATTTGGAATATCAATGTAGATTGGAATACGCCTAACAATTCCACTATCAGCAATCCGCAAGAATTGCAAACCTCAGCATTTAACAGTGTTTTTGACAACGGTAGTTTTCAAAATTTACCACAACCTAACGGGACAAGTATAGACGCTTTGCAAGCAACCGTGATGTTTATGACCAATTACCGAAGATTTACCGATCATAATTCGGCGGTTTTAAATTTTGTCGTCAATACCGACAATCAAGGTAAAGCCGGTATTCGCTGGTTCGAATTACGACAAGATAACGATGGTGATCCATGGTATATCTATCAAGAAGGTACCTATATTGACCCCAGTAACCACCATACTTTTGCCGGTTCTATCAATATGGATAATAGAGGAAATATAGCTTTGGGCTATACTATTGTTGACAATAACCAAGTTCCCGAACTCCATTATACCGGCAGAATGGCAGCAGACCCGCTAAATCAATTGACCATTACGTCCGATGTTGTTACCCCCGGTATCACTTCCAGCAATGTTTACCGTTACGGTGATTATGCCCAATTGACCGTTGACCCTACCGATGACAAAACTTTTTGGTTTATCAGCGAATACTTTACCTATCAAGGAAGAGCTGATCAGGTCGCGGTTTTCAAATTTGCACAAGATTTGGATTATGATGTCGGGATTACCGATATTATAGCTCCGGTATCCGGAGTTTTATCAAATAACGAACAGATTACTGTCGAAATAACAAATTACGGATTACAGTCCGTCAGTAATTTTCCTGTTCAGTATCAAATAGATAACGGAACAACTGTTACAGAAAACTTTACCGGAACTTTAGCTCCCGGTGCGACGGCTAATTTTACTTTTACAACTACCGGTGACTTTTCTACCGTTGGTCATACTTACAATCTGAAAGTCAATACGGCTTTGAGCAATGACATGGATCAGATAAATGATTCGGCAACGATGCAGGTGTCCAATTTGATATCGAATGATGTAGGCGTTACGGCTATATTAAACCCGCAATCCGGAAACGCTTTGGGATCTAACGAACAGATACAAATAAAAATTACCAATTTCGGAGGTGTTACTCAATCAAATATACCGGTTAGTTATACTTTAAACGGTCAAACTGTTAATGAAACGGCCCCGGGACCTATCGATGCTAATTCAATAGGAATATATACTTTTAGTCAAACGGGAGATTTTTCCGGTCTTGGGAGTTATGTCATAAGCGCTCAAACAGATTTGCCGAATGATGCCGATAACAGTAATGACAGTTTTTCGACCACAATTTCCCATGATTTCTGTCAACCGACAAGTGATTGTAGTTACGGTAACAGAATCAGTAATGTTCAACTTGAATCCATTAATAATAGTTCTACATGCAACAGTAACGGATATTCCGATTATACAAATATTTCTACCGACTTACAAGCAGGAAACACTTATGATATGTCGGTATCGGTTGATTATTCAGATGAACATTTTACGGCATGGATTGATTATAATGATAATTATTTATTTGAAAATTCGGAAAAAATCGTAAATGATTATGTCTTTGCGCCAAATACAAATACTTCGGGAACATTTACCCATACTTTTCAAATTTCTATTCCGGCAAATGCCAACAACGGAGAACATCTAATGCGATTGAGAATTAGATTTCAAAACCAAATTTCCGATGCTTGCACCAATATACAATATGGCGAAACCGAAGATTATAAAATCAATATTTTGGGGGGGGCTGCTGTTGACGTATTTGAAGGAAATCAAATTGTAATTAAAACTTTAGATAACAATCATTTTTTTGTTTCACTTAACAGCCCTAATTACCGAAAGGCTGTTACACTTACGGTTTATACAATGGGAGGTAAACAAATCGTTTATCACAATTTGAAAAATCAATACGGGCAATATACATATGATTTGAATATGCAATATGTTGCCAAAGGTGTTTACTTATTGCGTATCGGTAATGATGAAGCCGGAAAGATTAAGAAGATTATTGTAAAATAATTTTTTGTAAATCAAATATTTATATAGCCGGGCGGTTTTACTGTCCGGTTTTTTTGTTGGTTATTTGGTTAATCGGTTATTTGGTGATGTGGTTAGTGGAAGGCGGTAAAGTGGAAAGTGCGAGGAGATTGTCCGATGTCGGATGTCCGATGTGTTGGTGATTTGTGGAAAGTGCGAAGGTAGGTCGCTGAGTGATTTTGTGAGGAACGAACAAAATTGTACCGAGGTGCCGGGTTTGAAACGTTTTTTTGCCACTAATTCACGAATGTTTTTTTTT
>JALVKK010000230.1 GCA_027033875.1 Flavobacteriales bacterium | reverse complement strand
AGTGTGATAGAATCCGAATATGCAGACAAAAGTGGTTTGTATGTTTCTGACGATGCCGGTGCCAATTGGAAACTGACCAATAAAGATTTTAATATCACGGTTCGCCCCTTTTATTTTGCCCGCATTGCCGTTGATCCGGAAGATAAAAATATCTTGATAAAAGCCGGTTTCTATCCGAAAATCAGTAGAGACGGTGGCAAAACTTTTAAGCAGATTAGCGATATGCATCCGGATATTCACGATATTGTCTTTGACAAAGATAATCCTAATAGAGTGTATTTTGCTACCGATGGCGGATTTTATATTTCTATGGACAAAGGCAATACTTGTGTGCAATGTCGCAACTTAAATGTGGGACAATACTATTATATCAGTGTCGATGACGCAACGCCTTACAATATTTACGGTGGTTTGCAAGACAACGGCTCTTGGTATGTGCCGAATACCGCGCCGGGCGGCGTAGCCGAAAAAGATTGGAATTTTGTAGGTGGTGGAGATGGTTTCAGGGTCTTTAAGCATCCGACTAAAAACATTATCTATTCCGAAAGTCAGGCGGGTGAGTGGATCGGACGTATTGATAAAGATAAAAAAACAATTACCGACATTACCCCTTTGGCAGAAAAACAGGACGATAAACTGCGATTTAATTGGAATACCGCTTTGACGACCGCTCCTAACAATCCCGACAGAGTGTATGTCGGTAGTCAATATTTACACAAATCCGATGATACCGGCAACAATTGGCAAATCATCTCCCCCGATTTGACTACCAACGATAAAAGCAAGCAACAACAAGACAAATCAGGCGGTTTAACTATTGATAATTCCGGTGCAGAAAATAACAACTGTATTTTTACCATTGCCGAATCGCCTTTAGATGAAAATATCATTTGGGTAGGTACTGACGACGGTAATGTTCAATTAACCAAAGACGGCGGTAAACATTGGGAAAATTTGACAGCTAACATTCCCGGCTTGCCACCGGCTTCGTGGGTATATCATATAGAAGCGGACAATTTTGACAAAGCAAGTGCTTTTGCTGTCTTTGACCGGCATACTTTGGACGATACCAAGCCTTACGTATATCGTACTACTGATTTCGGCAAAACTTGGCATTCTATCGTAACGGATGAAATCAAATCTTATGCAATGAGTATTCAACAAGATTATGTCCGAAAGGATTTACTGTTTTTAGGCACCCAAGACGGTTTGTATATTACTTTAAACGGTGGTAAACATTGGATGAAATTTGAAAACAACATGCCAACAGTCCCCGTTATGCACGTTACGATGCAAAAACGTACTTCCGATTTGGTTTTAGCTACACACGGACGTGGCGTCATTGTTATTGACGACATCAGTCCGTTACGTCAAATAACCGATGAAGTAGTTGATAAAGACGTATATATTTTTAAAACCAAACCTTTTATGATGTTTGAACGCAACGCTTTTGGTAGCGGTTATGGAGATAACGGTTATATAGCTTCCGGCAAACCCGGTGGAGCTAAAATTATTTATTACTTGAAAAAACGCCATACTTTCGGCAAAATGAAAATGACGATTTTAGATGATAAAGGCAATGAAGTAACCGAACTGTCAACCGGTAAACAAAAAGGAGTCAATGTCGTACGTTGGTACTATACCGGCAAATCGCCCAAAACGGCAACCGGCAAAACTATCAGTTACAGTGGATTTATGGCACCTCGAGTTCCTGCCGGCATTTATACTTTGCGTTTGCAAAAAGGTAAAAAAATATATGAATCAAAAATTGAAACCCGCTACGACACCCTGCCGGAAATTCCGTTGAAAAACAGGAAAATACAAGAAAAAACCGTTCGTGAAGTATATAATATGATTGAAGATTTGGCTTATTTGGTATATCAAATAAATGCAATGGAGAAATATGTGAAAAAAGCTGAAAGTCAGCGAGGTAAGTTGAAAAAATCCGGTACAAAATTGCTTCAAAAACTGGAAAGTTTGAAAAAAACATTGGTGCAGACCACCGGCGATAATTATACGCAAACCCCTAAACCTGAATTGAGAGAGAAGTTAGCAAAATTATATAGCAAGATTGTTAATCATTACGATGTACCGTCCAATTCGCAAATGAAAAATCTCGAAGTTTTAAAAGTGGATTTAAGGCAAGCGCATCAATCTTTTGAACAGATTAAAAAGAAATATTTTAAACGTTTTGAGAAAAAAGCCGTTAAACTCGGCTTAAAAGCATTTAAGATTAAGACGTTTAAAGAGTTTGTTAAGAAGTAAGTTTTCATTGACCCGTTAGGTTTAGACAATCTGCCGGGTCTTTTTTTGTCTAGACCTATTCTCGGGGTTTTTGTCCCCGACGATACTAAAATAACCAAAAAAACACTCAAAACGAGTGTTTATTGGTTAAAGCGTAGCAATATTTTTTTGCAGATAATCTTTAAAATGTTTTTGGAAACAAAGGTTTCAATAAGTTTAAAGTAGATAATAGTTCTTTAGTAATAATGTCCTTTAACCGAATGTATTTGAATACGATTTTCGACAACTTCGTAAACCAGTCTGTGTTCACGGTTAATCCTTCGTGACCAAAGACCGGCAAGATTGTGCTTGAGTTGTTCCGGCTTGCCGGTGCCGGTAAATGGATGTTCAGTGAGTTCATTAAGTAAAACGAACAGTTTTTTAAGGATTGTTTTGTCGCCGGATTTTTTATGAAAATCAATATCTTTTATCGCTTGTTTTGAAAAATCTAAATGATAAGTCATTATTCCAATCCTAAGAAATTTTTTAAATCATTTTTATCTACACGCGTAAAATCACCATTTTCAAATTCCTCTTTACTCTTCTTAATTTTAGAAACAAAATCATCATTATATGGATTTTTTTTAGAAATTTCAAATTTTATTTTTAGCGCATTCATAAAAGCTTTTATAACATTTACTTGTTCGTCTGTTTGCGGGTGTATGATGATTATATTTTCTGTTTTCATAAGGCGTAAATTATTAAATATCTCTTTAAATCCAATTATTCTTCTATGCAAATGTAGTCATTTTTAGGATTTTGTACAAGATTTTGTTTTTAGACCTATCAAAAAAACTAGACATCCGACACCGGATTCTTATCATAAAATAACAAATTCTTAACACAGAGACCT
>JALVKK010000229.1 GCA_027033875.1 Flavobacteriales bacterium | reverse complement strand
AAAATATCCGTTGAACCTGATTTGCAAAATTGATAATGATTTTGGATAAATTTCCTTTCGTTAATTTCAAGGTGTTGTATTCTAATATACGGCGGATTTCCGACAATAAAATCAAATTTTTCTACCGATTCTTGAAAAAAAAATAAATCCGGTTTAATATTTCCTTTATGAAGTGAATTTGCGACGGAAATATTCCAGTTTACAATGATATTAAAAGGTGTAATCAGACTATTTAATTTATCAATAGCTTTTCTAATGGCATATTCATCTGTATCCCATCCATAAACGTTTTGTAAGTTTTCGGCTAATTTTTCTTTTGGTGAATATTTTATAATTCTTTCTACAATTTTTTCTAAAAAACGACCGTCTCCACAAGCCGGGTCTATAATCTTTTTTCCTAAAATATCGGGGGAATTATAGCCGGTATCATCAAGGATTTTATTCACAATAAAATATGGTGTGAATATTTGCCCTGTCAGTTTTTCTTTACTATATTCTTTTACAAGTGAAGCCATAATTATTTGCCGTATATTTTTTCTTTCCTTTCTTGCAAATCTAAGTTATTTTATTCATTCTCCAAAATGGCTCACATCGTTGATATTTACAACAAACAAGAACAAAAATCCGTGTGTATGCTTATCCGTCATTGGACACCTGACCCCTAACATACATCAAACAATCTCTACCGTACTAACCCCATTACTTTTCTTTATCACACGTATTTGACGCGCAATTCGTTCTTTCAAAGCTTCAACATGCGAAATAATCCCGATTATTTTGCCTTGTGATTGCAGGGTTTCAAGGCTAGAAATAACCGTTTCCAAAGTATCGCTGTCAAGAGTACCGAAACCTTCATCTATAAACAAAGAATCGATCCGAACGTTTTTGCTGGATAAATCAGACAAACCGAGTGCCAAAGCCAAACTGATGATAAACTTTTCGCCGCCGCTGGATGTTTCTATCAAGCGCATTTGATCGGTTTGGTAGTGATCTATCAAATAAAAATTCAATTCTTCTTTGGCTTTGTAAGTGTCCGGCATTTGCAATGAATATCTCTTGTTCAAACGGTACAAATGAATGTTTGCCAAGTCCAACAATTGTTTGAGCGTCAAACGTTGCACATAAACATTAAAAGCATCTTTTGAACCGCCTATGATTTTATAAAGTTCTTGCCAAAGCTCAAAAACCTTTTTTTGAGCGTCAATTTGCTTGGTGATTTCTTGATTACGACTGCGTATTTCGGCATCTTTTCTATACTTTTCTTTGATTTCACCTCTTTCACTCAACAATGTCTCCGATTGTGTTTTCAAAACTTGCAGTTTTTCTTGATTTTCCGCTTCGTTTATTACAAAAGTTTTTTGGGTCAGATGTTGATTTATAGTATTTTGCAATTCTTCTTTGCGGGTAGCCATTTGTATGTTGGCTTCATCAATTTGTTTCTTAATTTTGAGATATTGCTGTTTGGTTTCCGGTGACAGCAGAGCTTGCCTTACGGATTGCATACTATCAAACAGACTAGCTTTTAATTGTGCTGACAAAACCTCCCGGTCTCTGCTCATGTCTTGATTGATGCTTGCAATATCTTTTTGAAGTTGCAGCAACAAGGTTTCAATTTTACGTTTTAGTGCCAATTTTTCTTCCAGCATATTTTTGGTCTCCTGCTGTTTTTTCTCAAGCGTATCTCGTTGACCGGTCAACTCTTGTCTTTTTTGTGCAATACTAATCTCAAAAGGTAATATTTCGATACGTTTATCTCGTATCTTTTTGATTTTACCGGAAATATCTTCCTGTTGTGCCTGTAATTTTTCATGTTCTTTTTCCAGCTGTTCAATTTGGGTAGCAAGATTGTCAAGTTCTATTTTATTTTTTTCAAGTTCACTTAATAATCCGGTCAAAGTTTCCTTTTTGCTATCGTATTTTTCTATATTTTCTTTTATCGAATTTATAAAAGTTTCCGTAGTTTCCGCAGTTGGTAAAGTGTAGCCGAATTGTGACAATTGCGGTGTTAAGGTTTGTTCTGCGGTTTGAATTTTTCGCTTCAGTTCGCTGATTAATTTTTGCTTTTCTTCAATTTCCTTTTGATAGAGTTTTTGTTTTTCTTTTTGAGTGTTAATGATTTTTTCAAGTTGGTGCAACCGGTCTTTTTGTTCTTGAAATGTTTTAGTGTTTTCGTCTTTTTGAGTTTGTAATTTTCGTGCTTTACTTATTTGATTATCAACATCTTTTAGTTTTGCAAGTGCTTGATTGTATTGAATGTCTATATGTTCTTTTTGATCAATTGCGGCATTGAGTTTTAAATTTTGTCCTTCTGATAAAATTTGTTGTTGTTCAGTTTGTAATTCACTTATACGTTTATTGAAATTTTTTCGATCATATTGCAAAATCTTGATATTCGTATCAATTTTGTTTTTATTTTCAGTCAATACTTCCAAGACCTTTAAGCGTTGTTTCAACTCTGCTTCTGCTTCTGTAATTTCAGTAGGCGTATCGTGTTCGGCAAAGGGGTGTTTTGTCGAGCCGCAAAGCGGACAAGGCACGCCGGCAATCAGATGCTTGCGTTCTTCTTCATAGTTTTTGATGCTTTTTTGCAAATCATATATCCGTTGCGCATCTGCCACCGATTCTGTTTGCTTTTCTATCTCTTTCAAAAGCTTTTTATAGGCATCTTCTTTATCGCCTATTTGCTTAATAATGTTTTTAGAATTTTCTTTCAGCTTATTGATTTTCAACATTGTTTCAGCATATTTGTCAGCCAATTCCACTAACTTTTTCCACTTTTCAACAATTTCCTGTTGCTTGTCTTTTTGGCTTAGCAATTGTGTCATATCATGGGCTGTTAACTCTTTATCTATTTGGAATAATTTTGTTTTTAATGCTTCGAAACCGGATTTTAAGGTTTCTAGTTCGCCTTCTTTTTCACGAAGTATGTTTCGACTGTTCTCAATTTCCACCTGTTTTTGTGCAACAGCTTGTTGCACTTCTTTGAGTTGTAATGTTTGGCTTTTTAAATTTGTCAAACCTGTTGTCCAGTCTGTCAGTTGTGTATCGACTTTTTCAAGAAATTTATGTTGTTTGATATAAACTTTCAGTGTGCCGGTTATTTGTAGCAAACTTTCTGATTTTACATTCAATTTTTTTTTAATATTCTGTAAATCAACGATTTTGTTTTTAGTTTCCTGTAAGTTTTTTGTGATTTTTTCCAGTTCGTCAAGACGGTTTTTTATATCGGTTTCCAGTTGGGTCAATTTCTCAAATTTTGGCAACCAATTATTAAATAATTGTTTGGCTTGTACCACTTGTTGTGTCAATCCGGTTTCCTGCCCGCTCAATTCTTTGATTTCCGGTTCCAACGACTTTAATTCGCCGGTATATTTTTGAACTTTTGAAGTTTTCTCTTGCAAGACATTTTCGTTTCTTAAAATATTGTCAATCAACGGCTTATATTGTTCGGCTTCTTCATTGACGGTCAACAATTTCAATTCCTCTTGATGTTGTTCGGCAAATACTTTATATCTTTCTTCGTCTTTTAATAACTGTTCTTGTTTTTCAACTAATTTCCGGTAATCTTTATACCATTTTTCTATACTTTTGGACGCTTCGAGTCGTTTGTTCAAATCTTTGATTTCAACTTCTATTTCGCGTTCTCTTTTTTGCAAAGCCGTTTTTTCTTCACCTGACAAAAGATCTTCTTGATTCAAAGCATTTTTTAAATCATTCAATTTTTGTTCTTCCAGATTGCGTCTCGCCAATATTTGTTCACCGATTCGTTTATAAATTTCTTCACCGGTAATTTGTTCCAACAATTGTCCTTTTTCCGATGCTTTGGCAGACAAAAAAGCGGCAAATTCGCCTTGTGCCAACATCACCGAACGCAAAAATTGTTCGTAACTGAGTTGTGTAACTTCTTCAACGGCATCGAGCATTTTTCTTTTTTGAGTCGCGATAATATTGCCGTCGGTTATATCTTTTAAACGAACTTCTTCCTTCGGATTTTTTAGTTTTTTTCCGGTTTTATTTACCAATTCAACGCCCCAATAAGCCTCATAGACTTTTTGGTTATTTTCAAAACTAATCCGGCAAAAAGCCGATTTGGCACCATAGCTGACGACATCGAGCAAAGTTCCTTTTGATTTTTGAAAACGCGGCACATTTTGATACAAAGCAATGCTAAGGGCATCTAATATAGTGGTTTTGCCCGAACCGGTAGCTCCCGTAATAGCAAACAACCCCGTATCTTTGAACATATCTTTTTCAAAATCGATGACAACAGGCGTATCGGATTTTAAAGAATTGATGTTTTGTAATTCTATTTTTAAGATTCTCATATCGATTTTTATTGAGCTTTGACTTGATGTAATATTTCTGCAAACGCATCTAATATTTCGAGACGTTCATCTAAATTTATCCGTTGTTCTTCACATTTGAGTTTAAACACTTCCATCGGTTCCAATTCTTTGATAGATTGAGCTTGTTTGAGTTGTTCTTCGATGCCTGTCAACCTGCGATCAAAATTTTTCAAAGTGATTTTCAAAATTTCAAAACCATGCCGTTCGGCTTGTTCTTTCAAATCATCCGTGTTGACACTCGCCGTTTCGTCCAATATGATTTCGACCCAAGGTGTTAAGCCGTATTGATTGGAAATAACCGATGAAAACCGATCTAAACATTCTTGTTTTGTTCCGGTCAAACTGTAAATTTCTCTAAATCGGGGTATGTCAATGTTGTTTACGGACTGTATAGCATTGTTTTCGATGAAAATTTCTATTATCTGTTTCGGATAACGGATTTCGCTGAAACTCAAAATATAAGGCGAGCCTGAATATCTGATATTATCATTTTTTCCGACTTTTTGCGGACGATGCAAATGTCCCAAAGCAATATAATCAAACAAGGTCGGAAAATCACCGGCCCCTATATGACCCAGATTTCCCACATAGATATTATGTTCGCTGTCAGACAGTTGTCCACCTACGGCAAAAAGATGCCCCATGGCTATAACCGGCGCATTGGTCGTATTGATTTGCCGGCAATATCCGGCGACTTTTTCATAGTGATTGATCAGCGCTTTTTTGTAACGTTCGGTCAGTTCGTCGAAAGATTCATCGGCTACGGCTCTTCTAATATCCTGATCGCGAAGATATGGCACCGCGGCTACAATGATTTTTTCACCGTTCGCGGTTATTTCAAATACTTCATTTTCAACCTGTTCCGTAGCTTTTCCAACTACTTTTATCGACAAGACGTCGAGCAATTGTTTAGGCGCATTTAAAGTTCCCGGACTATCGTGATTGCCACCGGTAATCACTACCGACTGACAAGAAGTCCGTGTCAGTTTGACCAAAAAATCATAATACATTTGCAGACTTTGACTCGACGGTGAAGTTTTGTCAAATACATCACCGGCAATGAGCAACAGGTTGATTTTGTGTTCGATAATGTATTGTTCCAACCATTGCAAAAACAGTTGTTGCTCTTCTATTTGCGAAAAGTCTTGCAAGCGGTGTCCCAAATGCCAATCGGCTGTGTGTAGTATTTTCATTTCTTATAATAATCTATCTTTCAAAAATAATATTTTTTTGTTTTACATGAATATATACTGTTGCGAAATTCTTAAATACATAAATACCGATATATAGCTACAAAATACACAGATTGATCATAACAAGTCCGGAAAAGACAATATCAATATGTTGTTTATTTCAATTAGCAATAATATTCATTTGAATATTTAGCCTACGATGATTACATAGTCGGAATCTGTCAACTCATAAAAATTACGTAATTTTGCAGGCAATTTTGTGTATAATGACAAACAATATATTTAATAATGACGGGCGACAATTACCGATAATGGAACACTTCCTTTCCATTCAAGGAGAAGCTTACCATACCGGATTGGCATCGTATTTTATTCGCATCGGTGGCTGCGATGTCGGTTGTCATTGGTGTGATGTAAAAGAAAGTTGGAATCCGGAATTACATCCTTTGATAGCCGTTGACGACATATTAAAAGAAATACCGCAACATATAGAGACAATTGTAATTACAGGAGGCGAACCAACACTGTATAATTTGGATTACCTCACCGAAAAGCTCAAAAAACTAAACAAAAAGATTCATTTGGAGACTTCCGGAACAGGAAAACTTACCGGAAAATTTGATTGGATTTGCTTATCCCCTAAAAAAAATGAATTACCAAATCCGGAATATTACAAAAAGGCTGACGAATTAAAAGTTATTATTCAAAATAAGACCGACTTTGATTTTGCCGAAAAACAAGCAATATTGATTGATAATACCACTTGCAAATTGTATCTGCAACCCGAATGGTCTCAACGCGATAAAATAATAACATATATTATTGATTATGTAATAAGAAAGCCTCAATGGAAAATTTCATTGCAAACACATAAATACATAAATATTCCATAAAAAAATAAATCTATTGTGTGTAAAAAAATATTTTATATATTAGCAAAAATAAATTTGTAAATAAAAAGATTTTAATCAACCTAATTACAAAACCGCTTGTAATAATTTGTAATTTATTGAATATCAATATTAAAAGCAAAAAAAAATTATATGGAACCAAAAAAATCACCTAGAGCAAATTTGAATAATTACAGCTTAACTTTCTTGTTAATAGGTTTGGTCGTTGTATTATTTACTTCATGGCGTATGATTGAATTAAAAGTTTATGAAAGTAAAATTGACATTGATAAACTTGATTTGCAAGGAGAAGAAGAAGACGAAACATTAGAAGTTAATGTTGAAGATATCAAGTTACCGCCACCTCCCAAACAAATAGCACCTCCTGAAGAAATAGAAGTAGTAGAAGACGAAAAAGATGTAAAAGAAGATGTTGTGGCTTCTACTGAAACTGACGACAAAGAAGAAATTCAAGAAGTAGAAGATTTGGATACGGAAGAGGTAGAAGAAACAGATGTGGAAGTCGCTTTTCAATTTATTCAAAATCCGCCTATTTATCCGGGTTGTGAAGGTAAAAAGGGTAAAGCGCTTAAAGACTGTATGAGTCAAAAAATACAAAAATTTGTCAGTCGTAATTTTAATACCGATATAGCTTCCGATTTGGGTTTATCCGGTGAGCGGGTTAAAATTTTGACTATGTTTACCATTGGAAAAAATGGTAAAGTAACTAACATAAGAGCTCGATCGAAGTATAAGGATTTGGAAAAAGAAGCTAAACGGGTCATTTCCAAATTGCCTAAAATGAAACCGGGTCAACAACGAAACAGACCGGTAAAAGTAACTTATACGTTGCCTATTATCTTTAAAGTAGATGAATAAAAAAATTTTATAAATCAAGTAGTCGCATTTGCCGGCTGAATCTACTTCCCGTAAAACTTTATAATCTTGTTATACCGGATTAAAAATTTTTTATATCTTTGTCGCTCAAAATTAAGTATTAACCAACAAAAAAGAGGTGTAAAATTATGTTGATCATACCTGTAAAAGAAGGAGAGTCTATTGACAGAGCCTTGAAACGTTTTAAACGTAAATTTGACCAAACCAAAATGATGCGTCAAATCAGACAGCGTAAAGAGTTTACAAAACCTTCTGTCAAACGCAGACAACAAATCCTTAAAGCGAAGTATATTCAACATCTTCGCGATATGGAAGATCAATACTAAATGCGTTTAGTAACCTATTTGTAAACCGTCTCTATTATTCGAGACGGTTTTTTGTTTTTATTAATCCGATACTAATGTTTTTGAAAAATTTTTGGATAATAATCTTTTATGATTTACCTTTGAAAATAATTTCATTTTTATTTAATGCACAATAAATTAATTTATTATGAACGGAACTATCAACAAAGTCATTTTAATCGGTCATTTGGGCGACAATGTCAAGATGCACTATTTTGAAGGAGGCAATTCCATAGGTCGTTTTCCTTTGGCTACCAATGACAGTTATGTAAACAAGCAAACCGGCGAACGTGTTATCAATACCGAATGGCACAATATAGTCGTCAGAAATAAATTGGCTGAAATTTTTGAACGTTATGCCAAAAAAGGAGATAAAGTCTATTTGGAAGGTCGCTTACGCACTCGTAAATGGACCGGCGACGACGGTAGAGACCGTTATACGACGGAAATACACGTTACCGAATTTACTTTTTTAACTCCCAAGCCCAAAGAACAACAAAATGTTAATTCTCCCGTGGCGGAACCTTCTAATCAACCGGAACAAAGTGTCGGCACGCCGGATAATACGGCTCAGAATATCGATACACCTGAAGTTGATGTGCCTGAAGATGACTTACCTTTTTAAATGCTCTTAACAATGGACGACCCGGATAGTTTATCCCGCTTCTTACTGATTTTACCTTATATATCGGCCATTGTCATTTTACTGATTTTTTCGGCTTTGGTGTCCGGTTCCGAGATAGCTTTTTTTTCGCTGACACAGACGCATTTTAACGAGTTGAAAAAAAACAACAAACACGGGAAAGTCATAAAAAAATTATTGCACAAACCCAAAAAGTTGTTAGCTACGATATTGGTTGCCAATAACTTTATCAATATTGCCATAGTTATATTATCTACTTATGCAACCTCAATATTGCTTCGATATATAGAAGGTTGGTGGAAATTTGTCATTGAAGTTGTTTTAGTTACTTTTTTGATTTTGTTATTCGGTGAAATTTTACCGAAGGTGTATGCCAATCGCAATCCGGTCAAATTTGCTTTATTGATGGCAACGCCTTTATTGATATTGGAAAAAATATTTTATCCGGTTTCCGTTTTTTTGATTAAATCCAGTAGTATTGTCGAACAAAGATTAAAAAAACGTTCCGAGCATATCAGTATTGAAGATTTATCACAAGTACTAGACCTTACAGATGAAGGCGAAACCACCCAAGAAGAAAAAGATTTGTGGGAAGGGATTGTATCATTTGGAGAAACAGAAGCTCGTCAAATCATGCGACCCCGTATCGATGTATTTGCGCTTGAAGATGATATGCCTTACAAACAAGTATTGGAAGCGGTCAGCAATCACGGTTATTCACGTATTCCGGTTTTTCATGAAAATATGGACAATATCATCGGGGTAT
>JALVKK010000228.1 GCA_027033875.1 Flavobacteriales bacterium | reverse complement strand
AAGTTGTTGCTATGTCAGTATTACAGGAAGATTATTGAGATATTAAAACAAATAATAAATGCTCAATAATACAGCAAAACATACAAAATATTTGATTCAGAACAATATATTTATCCTGTTTCGATACAATTTTATTCGTCCTTCGTGTTCCAATTGTTTCAACAAGCGAGACACTACAACTCTTGAAGTTGATAAATCATTGGCAATTTCCTGATGTGTAATATTTAACACTTTGGTCTGTAAAGCTTTTGATGCTTTATCAAGATACTTCAAAATACGCTGATCCATTTTCATAAAAACGATAGAATCCATAGTATTGAGAAATTCTTTCATTCGTTTGTTAAAGTTTTTGCAAACGTAATATCGCCAGCTTGGAAATTCTTTGGTTAAGTTATCCATTAAGTGTACCGGATAAAGCAAGAGTTCGCCATCGGTTTCCATAATAAAATCTATTTCACTTTTTTTGCTTGTGGCACAAATTGAAAAAGTAGCGGTACAAGCTTCCTTTTCATTCAGATAAAATAAGATGTGTTCTTCGCCCTTTTCATCGGTTCGAACAACCTTTGCCGTACCCTCTAAAACAATAGGAATGTCTTTTATATCATCACCCCGTGAAATAATTTGCATCCCTTCTTCTAATGAAACAATTCTACCGTTATCAGCAAGATTTTTCAATAATCTCTCCGAAAAAATATCCCCTAAAATTTTGTCTAATTTGTGTTGTTTATTCATAATTTATATGGTTTTTACCTTTTCTATTTCAGGCAAATATTTTTTGATAATTTGTTTGACTCCGATATTTAAAGTCAGGTCGTTAATTTTGCAGTTGTAACAATTGCCTTCAAATTGTACTAATACTTCATTATCAGAAAAATCGATTAAAGATATATCGCCGCCGTCTTTTTGCAAAAAAGGGCGAATTTCATCTAAGGCTTGGTTGAGTTTTATCAATTTTTCTTGATTTTTTTTCATAAATAAAAATTCAAATCCCTAAGATAAATAAAATTATTTGACACTGCACCCCGCCTGATCTGTTATTTTGATTTTTTCTGTCGGCGGTAAATTTTTATTACGTTTGACGGTTTCTTCCACAACATTTTTTGTGATTTGTTCAAAAGCTTTTTTGATCGGTGAGTTTTCTTGTAAAGCAGCCGGACGTCCAAAATCGCCGGATTCTCTGAGACTTTGCACCAGTGGTATTTCTCCTAAAAAGGTAACGCCCAAATCCTTAGCCAAATACTTTCCGCCATCTTGTCCGAATATGTAATATTTATTGTCCGGACATTCTTCCGGTGTAAAATACGACATATTTTCAATAATACCTAATATAGGTACATTGATGGTTGGGTTTTTAAACATATCAATTGATTTTCTCACATCGGCAACTGCGACATTTTGCGGTGTAGTTACCACGACGGCTCCTGTTACGGGTAAAGTTTGCATTACTGATAATTGAATGTCTCCTGTACCGGGTGGTAAATCTATCAACATAAAATCCAATTCGCCCCAATCTGTGTCAAATACCATTTGATTGATAGCCGAATTTGCCATACTACCTCGCCAAATAACCGCTTGGTCGGGGCGGGCAAAATAGCCTATTGACATATTTTTAACACTGTGTGCCTCAATGGGAATAATCATGGTTTTTTCTCCCTTTTTTATAGCACGGGGACGTTCGCTCTGCGTTCCGAACATTAAGGGAACGGAAGGTCCGTAAACATCAGTATCTAAAATACCAACCATAAAACCCATATTTGCCAAAGTGGTAGCTAAATTTGTCGTAACGGTAGATTTACCAACGCCACCTTTACCCGAAGCGACAGCTATGATATTTTTAATTTTTTTTAATGGTTTTTCTTTTTCGCTTTCAGGTATCACAACTTTGACATTGATTTTTGTGTCAATATCACCATAATCTTGTGATAGAGCTTCCATGATGTCGTCTTCCAATTTTTTGCGAACATGCACAGCCGGCGAATCTATTATGGCATCAATTTCTATTTTTTTGCCGAAAATATCGGATTTGGTTTTTATTTCTTTAATAATACCGGTCTCGATAATATTGCCGGTTTTTCCTTGAATACTGATATTCTTTAAAAGGGTTTCAATATTTTCTTTATTAAGTGTCTTACTCATTTCGTTTTGGTTTTTGTAAAGTAAGCAAAAATACAAAAAAAAATCTTATTTAAAATGATTATAAAGAGATGATGTTTTCGTTTTGCTTTGAGAATATGCTTTGTTCTATTTATCAATAAATATTATGCTATACATATATTTTTTGTATTTTTGTATGAGCAAATTGAGTGAACCGTCTTGTCGCTCCGGTATTTACCGGAGAGGAAAGTCCGGACACCACAGAGCAGTATAGCGGATAACCTCCGTCCACCGTAAGGTGAGGACCAGTGGCACAGAAACCAAGTACAGTTCGGCTGTAGTGAAAAGGCTAAACTCTATACGGTGCAATGCCAAATAAACCCGCGTTATAAGATTGGCTCGGTCGAGCGGGAGGGTAGGCAGCTAAAGATAATCGGTAACAATTATCGCAGATAAATGACAAGACTTGACAGAATCCGGCTTATAGGTTCACTCAATTTGTCTTTGGTTATTTTAAAAATGTTTAATTTTGCAAAAAGCAAAATAAGATAATGACAAACGAACTTGCTTTAAAATTTGAAGAACTTGAAAAAAAAATTCAAAAATTAATTGTAGAAAATTTTGAATACAAAGAAAAAATAGCTAATTTTGAAAAGTTAATGAAAGAACAAAATGATCAATTGTTGTCTTGTCAAGCGGATATGACGCTTTTGGAACAACAAATAGATCGATATAAATTAGGCATAGCATTTGCAGGCAATGAAGTAAATAATGAAGAGGCTAAACGCAAAATTGACAGTTTGATCAAAGAAATAAATCTTTGTATCACAGCATTAAAAGACTGATATTTTGGAAGATAAAGTAAAAATCAAGGTATCTGTAGCCGGACGGATTTATCCGTTAAAGGTTACACCTGACGAAGAAGAACACGTTAGAAAAGCTGTCAATTTTATCGATGAAAGAATAAAAGTCATAGAAGAAAAATATGACATAAAAGATATTCAAGACGTTCAAGCATTGATATTGTTGGAGTTGGCTTCTGAATTATCGTTTATAAAACAAAATTATAACAAAGACATACAAATGATCAATGATAAAATCGATCAATTGTTACAAATAGAATAGAAATCGTTCATTACATAGTATTGCCTGCACTTATTATAGTTTGTTAAACTCAACACAAATTCATTAAAAAGGGTGAGTCGTAATTGTAAAAACAGGCCACACTATCTTTCGGGATAGGCAATTTTGCCGGTGGACGTTTGAGCAGTTTGTTAGCCCTAAACCTGTCTATTCGGGGTTTAATCAAAATTTATAAATAAGTGCAGGCTTTTTTTTTTAAACTAAATAACAGAATTATGGAAGAAATAATATACATACTCATTGGTTTAATTATAGGTACTGTAACAACCTATTTACTTAAAGGAATAATAGATAAAAAGCGTGCAGGAAGTATTATCAATAAAGCTTATAAAAAAGCAGATGATATTATTGTAAAAGCTCAGGAAGAGGCGGTGCAAATCAAAAAAATAGCTGAAAAGGAAGGTGAAGCTTTAAAAAAAGAGAAAATATTACAAGCCAAAGAAAAATTTTTAGAGCTTAAAGAGAAGCACGAAAAACATATTTTGGACCGTGAAAAAAAGATTACGGAAATGGAAAAACGGACCAAAGAAAAAGAATCTCTATTGGCTATGGAATTGGCTCAAAATAAAAAATTATCAAAAGAATTAGCCGATAAAGAAGCGCTTTTTGATGAGAAATTGAAATTTTTGGACAAACGTGCCGACGAAATCAAAAAAACGCACGAAAAACAGTTGGGATTGTTAGAACAAATATCCGGTTATTCTGCCGAAGAAGCCAAAAATGAATTAATTGAGTCTTTAAAAGAAGATGCCAAAGCTGATGCGATGAAATTTATTCAAGATACGATTGAAGAGGCAAAAATGACCGCACAAAAAGAAGCTAAAAAAATAGTTATCAACACCATTCAACGTATCGGTACCGAAGAAGCTATCGAAAATACCGTAACGACTTTTCATTTGGAATCCGATGAAATCAAAGGGCGAATTATCGGGCGTGAAGGACGAAATATAAGAGCCATGGAAGCGGCAACCGGTGTTGAAATCATTGTGGACGATACGCCCGAAAGTATTATTTTATCCGGATTTGACCCTATTAGACGTGAAATTGCCAGGTTGTCCTTACACAAACTGGTTACTGATGGACGTATTCACCCTGCCCGTGTAGAGGAAGTAGTTCGTAAAACCAAAAAACAATTGGATGAAGAAATAGTAGAAATAGGAAAGCGTACGATTATTGATTTGGGTATTCATTCGCTTCACCCTGAATTGGTAAAAGCTGTCGGACGTATGAAATATCGTTCGTCTTACGGACAAAATTTGCTGCAACATTCCCGTGAAGTAGCTAAAATTTGTGGTATTATGGCAGCCGAATTGGGTTTAAATCCCAAAATTGCAAAACGAGCCGGATTATTACACGATATAGGTAAAGTTCCTACCGATGAAACTGAGGCTCCTCACGCATTGCTCGGCATGCAATGGGCAGAAAAATACGGTGAAAATTCTGATGTCGTCAATGCAATTGGCGCACATCACGATGAAATTGAAATGACTTCATTATATGCACCTATCGTACAAGTTGCCGATGCTATCTCCGGTGCCAGACCGGGTGCCAGAAGACAAATTTTGGAATCTTATCTCAAACGATTAAAGGAAATGGAGGAAATAGCATTTGGATTTAAAGGTGTTCAAAAGGCTTATGCCATTCAAGCAGGTCGCGAATTGCGAGTGATTGTTGAAAGTGAAAAAGTTGATGACGAAAAAGCTAAACAATTGTCTTTTGAAATCACTCAAAAAATTCAAACAGAAATGACTTACCCCGGACAAGTGAAAGTAACGGTGATACGTGAAACTCGAGCGGTGAATATTGCCAGATAAATTATTTACAAATCCGGTTTATTATTTTAATACTCGTATAATTAAACACCCCCTTAATAATTTTGGGGTATATCGTTATGGAAATACAAAAAAAATCATATCTTTGCACACGCTATTGGTATGAGGAATAGGATAGCAAAACATTTGAAAATCAAAGTTTAACGTCTTTCATTTCAATTTACCCGAACTATTCCGGTTGAGATGAAATACAAAAATTAATCAGCATGGCTGAAAATAAAGAAAACAAAGAAGTGCAAGAGCAAGAAGCTACTGTACAAAACGAAGCACAAGAGGTGCAAAAAGAAGTAACAAAAACGGCTGAAGCACAAGAAATGCCGGAACAAACCTCTGAAAATCTTGCGGAAACCGGTGAAAAATCGCAAGAAGAAATCGAAAAACAAGATCCGCAAAAATTTTTGGAAGAATTTAATTGGGAAGCCTACGAGCAAGGTATCGAACCGATTAAAGACGAAAAACTTTTGGAGTTTGAAAAATTAGTTGAAGAAAAAATCAAAGTTCTCGACGAAAACGAGCTTATCGAAGGTACCGTTATAGGATTGACCGACCGCGATGTTATCGTTGACATCAATTCAAAATCGGAAGGCGTTTTGTCACGTAACGAATTTCGTTACAATCCCGAATTAAAAGTAGGCGACAAAGTTGAAGTAATGGTGGTTCGCAAAGAAGACAAAAACGGTCAATTGTTGTTGTCTCACAAACGCGCCCGTCAGCTCAAAGCTTGGGAACGCGTTAATGAAGCGCTCGAAAAAGATGAAATCGTAAAAGGTTATGTCAAAGCTCGTACCAAAGGTGGTATGATTGTCGATGTATTTGGTATCGAAGCTTTCTTACCCGGTTCGCAAATTGACGTTAAACCCATTCGCGACTACGATCAATTTGTAGGAAAAACAATGGAATTTAAGATTGTTAAAATCAATCCGGAATTTAAAAACGTCGTTGTTTCTCACAAAGCGCTTATCGAAGCGGATCTTGAAGAACAAAAACGTGAAATTATATCTAAACTTGAAAAAGGTCAAGTTATCGAAGGAACGGTTAAAAATATCACTTCTTACGGTGTCTTTATAGACTTAGGTGGCGTGGACGGATTAATTCATATTACCGACTTGGCTTGGAAACGTATCAATCACCCCGGCGAAGTTGTCAATTTAGATGATACATTAAAAGTAGTTATCCTTGACTTTGATGAGAAAAAATCACGTATCCAACTTGGTTTGAAACAATTGGAACCGCACCCTTGGGACAATTTGGACGAAAATCTTAAAGTAGGTGACAAAGTCAAAGGAAAAGTATCTGTTATTGCCGATTACGGCGCTTTCGTCGAAGTAGAACCCGGTGTAGAAGGCTTGATTCACGTTTCCGAAATGTCATGGAGTACGCATTTGCGTTCGGCTCAAGATTTTGTAAAAGAAGGTGAAGAAATTGAAGCGATTATTTTGTCATTAGACCGTGAAGAACGCAAAATGTCTTTAGGTATGAAACAATTAACACCGGACCCTTGGGCAGATATCGAGAAAAAATATCCGGTCGGTTCCAAACATAAAGGTCTTGTTCGCAACTTTACCAATTTCGGTGCTTTTGTCGAATTGGAAGAAGGCGTGGACGGTTTGATTTATATCTCCGATTTGACGTGGAACAAACGGGTCAAACACCCGTCAGATGTCTTAAATATCGGCGACGAAGTAGAAGTTATTGTACTTGACGTTGATAAAGACGGTCGTAAATTGAGTTTAGGTTTGAAACAATTGCAAGAAAATGTTTGGGATACTTATGCTGATAAATTTAATGTCGGTAGCGAACACGAAGGTGAAGTCAAAGAAGCCGCCGGCAAAGGTGCTACTGTATTATTAGCTGGTGTCGTTGAAGCATTTACTCCCGGACGTCTGTTGATAAAAGAAGACGGTACCAAATTGAAAAAAGGCGAAAAAGCACAATTCAAAGTAATTGAATTTGACAAAGATGCTCAAAAAATAGTTGCTTCTCATACAGCTACTTACAAAGAGGACGAAGCGCGTATCGTTCGTGAAAACAAAGCCAAAATGGAAAGCGAAGAAAAAGCTACTTTGGGCGATTTGGACGCATTGGCACAATTGAAAAAAGATATGGAAAATGGCAAATAATTTTCTATATATTTTATAATGTATAAAAAGCCGGTTATTTCAGCCGGCTTTTTTTATTACAAAAAATAATTTAAACTTTCAACCTTTTAATACCGCTTACACATTCAATATAGTCCAATAAATTGTACTATTTTCATGTAGTAGCGGTATTATACCAAATTATTTTTGAACTATTTTATATTAGAATTGGCATAACTTTCAACTATGTTTTATTTTTGTTTACAAAAATAAAACAATATGCGCGTAGTCATACAAAGAGTCAGTCAAGCGGAAGTAGAAGTAGCCGGCAAAATCATCGGGCGGATTGGAACAGGTTTGTTAATTTTGGTCGGAATTGAAAATACCGATACACAGGTTGATATTGATTGGCTGGTTCACAAGATAAAAAACTTGCGTATCTTTGATGATGAACAAGGTACGATGAACAAATCACTGTTAGACGTACAAGGTGAAGTGTTGATTATCAGTCAGTTTACATTGCACGCCAAAACCAAAAAAGGACACCGACCTTCTTATATTCACGCGGCTAAACCCGAAATAGCCATACCTTTGTACGAAGCATTTATCCAAAAATTTAAAGAAAATTTTGCTCAAAAAGTAGCCACAGGCAAATTTGGGGCTATGATGAATGTCAGTCTGATAAACCAAGGACCCGTAACGATTATTATTGATACCAAAAATAAAGTGTAAAATAATTACAAGTTTCAAAAAATAATTTGATATTAATTATTTTTTGACAATTTGTAATATCAAATTCGCCGTTTTAAAGATTTTTGGCTGTTAAAATTTGGTATTGTAGCTTTTTTATGTAATTTCGCCCCTACAAATTTTATGAATTATGGCTAAAGTAAAAGCGGAAATTATAGGTATAGGAAGTTACATACCTACCAAAGTAGTTCCAAATTCACATTTTTTAGATTGGGAATTTTATGATGAAAGCGGCAAAAAATTTGACACGCCGAATGAAGTAATTATTGAAAAATTTAAAGCCATTACCGGTATAGAAGAACGCCGTTGGCTTGAGGACGATAAAGTTGCTTCGGATATGGCAATTGTAGCTTCACAACGAGCTATTGATGATGCAGGTATTGATCCGGACGAATTAGATTATGTCATTGCCGCAACCAATTTCGGCGATGTGGAAAAAGACAATTATTTTTCTGATTTTATGCCGGCTGTCGCTTCGCGGATTAAACACCGTTTAAAATTAGGAAATCCTAAAGCTATAGCTTTTGATGTTATATTCGGTTGCCCCGGTTGGTTACAAGCCTTGATTATGGCTAATCAGTTTATGAAATCAGGCGATGCCAAATATGCTTTGGTAGTCGGTGTAGAAGCGCTTTCGCGTGTAGTTGATCCGTATGATCGCGATGCCATGATTTTTGCTGACGGCGCCGGTGCCGTAGTTGTCAAACTCAATACCGACGACAACGGTAGCGGTATTTATTCATACAAAACGGTTTCGCATGCACACCCGCAAGCCGAATTACTTTACAACGACCGTTCTTTTAATCCCAACCACAATAGAAAAGCCAAATATATCAGAATGCAAGGACATAAAATTTATGAATATGCTCTGACAGAAGTGCCTGCTGCTATGAAAGCGGCATTAGATGAGAGTATTTTTGAAATTGACGATATCAAAAAAATATTTATCCACCAAGCTAACGAAAAAATGGATGAACAAATCGTTAGACGTTTTTACCGTTTGTATAAAAAACAAATGCCCGAATATATCATGCCTATGAATATCCAAAAATTAGGCAATAGTTCGGTAGCTACCATTCCGACTTTAATGGATATGGTCAGACAGGCAGAACTGGCACATCACGATTTACAAAAAGGCGATGTAATTATGCTGGCATCGGTGGGCGCCGGTATGAATATCAATGC
>JALVKK010000227.1 GCA_027033875.1 Flavobacteriales bacterium | reverse complement strand
AAAAAATCCCGATGAAATCGGGATTTTTTTTTGATTATAATTATTAATGTAACTTTTATTACGGTATATTTGTAATAGAAAATGATTTTTGTTATAATATTGAAATATTTATAATAATTGACCTTTAAATATTCGTATCTTTGAAAACAATTTAAAAACTTATATATTATGAAGTGCTTAAAGCAAAAATTATACGATAAAATTGAACAACATCGCCCCAGAACCAAAAGATTGGCAAAAGAGTTCGGCGATGTTGTCGTTGACCAAGTAAAAGCCGGACAAATTATCGGCGGAATGAGAGGTATCAAAAGTTTAATTACGGATATTTCGTATTTAGACCCTTACGAAGGTATTCGATACAGAGGTTATACTTTGCCGGAAGTTTTCGAAAAACTGCCCAAAGCCGAAGGTGCGGAAATGCCTTATGTCGAAGGTTTGTATTATTTATTATTAACCGGCGATATTCCGACACAAGAACAGGTAGAAGCCTTAATAATGGATATGAACAATCGTCGCATTATTCCCAAATATGTTTGGGACGTCGTTGATTCATTCCCCAGCGAAAGTCACCCTATGGCAATATTATCAGCTGCCGTTATGAGCTTGGAACGTGAATCATTGTTCAATGTAAAATACCGTCATGGTATCAGCAAGATGGATTATTGGGACCCGACTTATGAAGATGCTACCAACCTGTTGGCCAAAATTCCCTTGATAGGGGCTTATATTTACAACAAACTTTATCACCCCGAAAAAGGACACCGTTATCCGGATCCTACTTTGGATTTGGGAGCTAATTTTGCCTATATGATGGGCAAAGAGGCACCTTATGACGATGTCGCACGTATGTATTTCATCATACACGCCGACCACGAAAGCGGTAATGTCAGCGCTCACACCGGACACTTGATAGCCAGTTCTTTATCTGATGTTTATTATGCCGTATCAGGTATGATCAACGGATTAGCCGGTCCTTTACACGGATTGGCAAATCAGGAAGTTTTGCGTTGGTTACAAGGCTTAAAAGAACAAATGGGCGACAAAGTCCCCAGCAAAGAAGAAATGAAAAAATATGTTTGGGATACCCTAAATAGCGGTCAAGTCATTCCGGGCTACGGTCATGCCGTATTGCGCAAAACTGACCCAAGATATACAGTTCAAAGAGAATTTTGTTTAAAACATCTTCCGGATGATCCTTTATTCAAATACGTTGACGCATTATATCAAGTTGTACCGGATATTTTGAAAGAACACGGTAAAGCCAAAAATCCTTGGCCCAATGTCGATGCGCAATCAGGTGTCGTACAATGGCATTACGGTGTCAAAGAATATGATTTCTATACCGTATTGTTCTCCATTGGTCGTTCTATTGGTGTATTGTCCAATATTATTTGGGACAGAGCGCTAGGCTATCCTATCGAAAGACCAAAATCAATCACAACCGATATGTTGGAAGAAATGGTTGGAATTAGTAAATAATAAATATTATTTTGTTTATTTATCACAAAGGGCGTCAATAAAATTGACGCCCTTTGTGATTTTATGAAAAAACAACTAATGTTATGGAAAATCTATTCTGTAAAACTTAATATACATATGATCCTTTGCCGGAATTATGGCTGTTTTGGGTCCAATCATCGTGCATTCAATCGGCATAAAACCGAATTTATTTTTTTCGGGTTTATGAATGAGCTGTTTCTCTATATTACCACTATCCGAAATTTTTACGGCATTCAAATTTTTCAATTCACTGCCTTCTTGATAAAAAGGTTTGTTGCTTGAAGATTTTTCCAAAACCGTATCGGTAAACAAAAGATATTCTTGTCCGTTTTGATAAGTACTGAAAAATGAATGTAATGCCAAACGCGGTTTGACAAATTGTTTTTTATAAATCTTTTTTACTCTGATAATATCACCGTTGGCAGCTACTTTAACACTGAACAAATCTCCGGCTATTTCTCTTATAACAGTTTCTCGCCTTCTGCTTTTCATCATCAGCGGAATATATAAATCTTCTGCATTGACAATCATATCACCATTAGGTAATACTAATGTTTTGCGTACAAGCATCGTGTGATTTTTGGTTTTTTTATAATGTGTTTGGTTACCTATGGTTACCAATTTTTTGCCAAACTTTCGATAAGATTGATGCTCCGGTATTAATTCTTTTGATAAATCTAATCTGAAAAAACCATCGATATTGTTCAATTCAAGCAACTTGTTTCTATAAAAACCATATACAATAAGCCTGTTTTTATTCAACTCAAGTTGTAATTTTTCCATTATTTTTTTCGGCTTTATTCGATGTGATTTAACACTTGTATTATCTATTCGGTAAATAGTAAAATAACGGGTAATGTCATTATTTAATATTCGCTTTTCATTCAATGGGTTACTTCTGAATGTTTGAGCCGCTAAAAATACTTTCCCATCTTTATCATCAACTTGCAAATTGTTGATAAAAAACAATTTGGAATGGATTTTTTCAGTAATTTCTTGTTTGTAAATCTGTTCAAAATTACGATTAAAAACATGGATATGATATGTTACCGGTTTGTTGCTTAAATCACGATATACAATCGCAAAATAGTTCTTATTTTTTGAAAACCGGATAAACATTTTCGGATTAAAAAAATTTACGTCACTGTAATATTGCAACTTTTGATAATACAATGAACCGGGATTGACAAATAAATTTACTTCGTTTTTGGAGTAAATAAAATCAAGATGAAAAAATTCTTTACTGGTACTTTTTCCCGAATTAATATCCTCGTCTATTACTTTAAAGCTATAATATTTGTTGCGAAAATTTTGTTCAAGATTGATTAAATACAAATGATTGTTGTCAATAAAAGCTCCTTTAATATTACCTTTAATACTTCCTTTATTAAGTTTGAGCGTTTTATTTTTTTTGATATTAAAATTCTTGTCATAGTAAGTCATATAGGCTTCGGCAACCATAGGATTTACCAAAAAACCGCTTCGTTTGGAACTGACGGTGATAAAGCCACCTTTGTTGTCAGGCAAAATAAAGTCATTTTGAACTCTGGAAGTACTTAATTTGTAAACATTACTTTCCGTAATATTGACATTAACGCTTTGCGAAAAAGCCATAGTCGTTAATAAAAACGACAATATAATAACTGAACGTTTCATAATTTATTAGTTTGTTTGTGTGTTTGAATACTTGTGTGTTTGTGTATTTGTGTATTTGTTATTTTTTTGTTATTCTATTTTGTTTGTGTGTTAATGGTTCTTCAAAATAGGTTTCAATAGATTGAAAATTTTCAGATGCATTTTTGATGAAATTAATATCGTAATCGGCACGATTGAGCAAAACTCTCATCGTATTCTCCACTTGTTGATACAAAGGTTTAATAAGCCATTGTATCTCTTCTGGACCTTGTTTGATTTCATCGTAGATTGCTCTGCGTTTTTCTTCCATTTTCAGATTGAGTAATTCTTGATATTTTTCCGATTTTTTCCAATAATTGCCAAAATTTAACGGACGTTTTTTATGCTCCATCATCTCGGCTATTTTCCATTCGTGATTTATTTCGGAAAATGATAAAAATTTGGGATGCAAACCGGCTATATATATCAATTTGTTTTGATGGTCTATCTTTACTTTCAAATCTTTAAGATTAACACCGTATTTGGCTACCAATTGTATTTGTAATGCACCGATAAAATGCAAATCTTTTTCATCTTCCGAAAATTTTTCGTTCCAAGTTCGCGTAAAATTGGTGTCTATTTCCATCAAACCCACTTCCAGAATATCTTTCATTCCCACTACACTAAGCTTCCTGTTTTTTAGCTCGGCTATTTCTTTTTGTTGATTGATAACTTCTTGTTTGAGTTGCTTCAATTCATTGCTTTGCACCGGTTGTAATTTTACATACAAATACATCAAAACCGCTCCGACAATTATACTAATCCCGAATTGACTAAGCCGGGAGATTAAAGCTAAAAATCCCACTATTAATATCAATATAAAAATGAACTCTTTCTTGTATTTTTTCCAAATAAATTTGAACATTTGTTCGTTTCTTTTTCGTTGTGCAATTTACTTCAATGTATTTTAACCATATATGATAAAATCGTTACTTTTATTAAAATCTTGCAATAATTCCGATACATTTTTGTTTTTGACATATCTTGCGCTGACAGTGTAAAATTTTAATTAAGAAATTAAAAAAAATTAATATTTTATATATTTTGATTGAATTTATTTTCTAATTCTTTCAATTTTTCCTGTTCTTGTTGCAATTTATTCCGTTCGTAAACATTTGTAAAAACTTTCTTGGTATAAAGCGGAAAATCAGCTCGCATAATCCACCCGTAATAACCTTGATCTTTTTGCAAAACATCTATAACTTTTTGACCTTTGTATTTGCCAAAATTGATAATTTCTTCATTTTGATCATTATATATAATCCGACCCTGAAAATCAGCAGCTTTAAAATACGAACTAAATTTGCTCAAGGCTTCCATATCGTCGGGTAAATCATCATATTTATTTAATTGAGCTTTAAATATTTCATAAGTTGCTTTTGTATCTGCTTCGGCAGAATGTGCATCAGTTAAATCGCCATCGCAATAAAACTTGTAAGCCGCGGTCAAATTGCGAGGTTCCATTTTATGAAAAATGTTTTGAATATCAATCAAATTATTGGTTTTTAAATCAAAATCGATGCCGGCTCGCAATAGTTCCTCTGCCAAAAGCGGTACGTCAAATCGGTTAGAATTGAATCCGGCCAAATCGGCATCGTGAATCAGTTCGTAAATCTCCTGAGCAATTTCTTTAAACGTAGGGGCATCAACTACGTCTTTGTCATAGATACCATGCACTTTGGAAGCCTCTTCGGGAATGTGCATTTGCGGATTGACACGCCATGTTTTTAGCTTTTCGGTACCGTCCGGTTCTACACGGATTATTGCTATCTCTACTATTCGATCCTTTGCAATATTGACGCCGGTGGTCTCCAAGTCAAATATACAAATAGGTTTGGTTAATTGTAATTTCATGTGATATTAATTAATCGGTTATCTGAGTGTCTCTATCTTAATCAAAGCTCCTGTTATATCGGCGGTTAATATCAAATTCAAATCTAACTTTGATTATAGGTTGTTTATTTAATTTTCTTTATTTTTTTAAGTTTTTCAACAGGTGGGGCGACCCATTTGTTTTGCAAATCTATGAATTTATATCCTAATTTATTTGGTTGTGGTTCTAAAACTTCATTGAGAAAGGCTTTTTGTAAAATATATTCAATCCAATAATCTTCTTTATTGTGGACCGGATCAAATTTTACTTTCAAATCAATATTATACAGTTTGGCAATGTTTTGATACCAAAATGCCGTCCAACTGTTTTTATATTTTTTTAAAAATTCAAAAACAGTTTGTCCGGTCTGTCTGTGAAATAGTTTGGACAAAATACGTCCTTCACTTCGAGTAAGATCTTTTAGTTTCGGCTCAAATTCCTTTTTTATCCAACGTTTGACTATACGCATATAACGTTTTCTGTTTTTTTTATTCATCCTTGACAAACGTTTGTCGAGTTTTTCAACGTTTATCCCTGACAATTCGGCAAAAGGATAAACTTTATAAACTCGGCGTCTAATCCATAAAAAATGTTTTAACTCACGATAATTGTTAAAATGAATTTTAGGAATAATTACAACGGGCGATAAATTAAAAACAGGTATAGAATCTGATGACGGATATAATAAAATATCTTTTGAGTTGATATAAGTACTGTCTTGTTGTCCTCTACTAATTACAGTCGAAACAAATATTAATAATAAAAATATCAGGTATTTGATATTTATCGTAATTGGCATCAAATTTGATTTTATTGTTTCAAAAATACGGAATATTGTTTAATATTGTATTTTTATTTAATTATTAATAAATCTCATCAATAATAATGCCTGTTTTTTTATTTTTCATTATCGCGTTGTTTTCATTACAAACAGTCTTTGCTCAAACCGGTTCCATACGAAAACCACTGGATATTCCTTTATATCTTTCGGGGACTTTCGGTGAATTGCGCACCAATCACTTTCATTCGGGTCTGGATATTAAAACTAATGGTAAAGAAGGTTTGCCGGTTTATGCCGTTGATGACGGTTATGTTTACCGAATAAAAATTACCCGAAACGGGTACGGCAAAGCATTGTATATCAAACACCCTTCAGGTTTGGTTTCCGTTTACGGACATTTACAAAATTTTAATGATCAAATAGAAGCCTTTATCAAGCAAAAACAATATGAAAAACAACAATACGAAATCGAACTTTTTCCTTATGCAATAGAATTGCCGGTACAAAAAGGAGAAGTTATTGCATACAGCGGCAATTCCGGTGGTTCTTCAGGCCCGCATTTGCATTTTGAATTGCGTAATATTTTAGAACACCCGCTCAATCCCATGGCATACGGCATACGGGTCAAAGATACACAACGACCGGTAGTAAAAAAAGCTTTTGCTTATCCTTTGGATAATCTGTCTGAAATCAACAAAAACAACAAACGGGTTAAACTTAACCTTACCGAATTAAACGATTCCGTGTATTTGGCTAATAAAATTTTAGCCTCCGGTTCTATAGGTTTCGGCGTAGAAAGCTATGATCGACAAGACAAAGTATTAAATCACAACGGCCTATATAAAATAACCGTATCGGTAAACGGACTGCAAATCTATGCTCACGAAATGATGGAATTTTCTTTTGCCAATTCCAAATTTATCAATGCCGTAATCGATTACCCGTATTATCTAAAATTTCATCGCCGCATTCAAAAACTGTGGGTCGAATCTTATAATAAATTGGAGATTTATACCCAATTGGTTGGAAACGGCAGTTTAAACCTCGAACCGGGAAAAGATTATCTGGTCGAAATTGAATTATCTGATTTTGACGGCAATAAAGTTTGGATAAAAATTCCCGTTCAAGGACGCAAATATACCAAAATACCACACGTCAAACCTCATAAAACTCCTTATTATGTTGAAGTAAATAAGAAAAAACAATTCTTTTTGTCGCCTTGGTCCTTAACATTTTATCCGCAGACTTCTTTTGAAAATTTTTATCTGAATGCTCAAGCAGATACAACTGTATTGCACCTAATGAATCCGCTAAAACCTTTGCAAAAATCCTATTTAATAAAATACCCGTTATCATTAATAAAACCGAATCTTCGACCTTATGCTTATATAGCTTTATATGCAAACAAACAAAAAACATATTATATAAACAGTGTTCAAAAAAACGATAATATTGAAGCTCATACTAAAAAATTCGGCAATTTTATCATTCGCTACGATAGTATTGCACCTTATATCAAACCGGTAAACTTTAAAGATAATGCCGATCTGACCGATTATCATTTTTTGCGTTTTAAAACAGGCGACAAACAATCCGGTATTAAATCATACAACGGCTATATTGATGATGAGTGGATTTTGTTGGAATATGATTACAAAAAGGCATCTTTAATATATAATTTTGATGATAAAAAATTAACAGGTCGTCAACATAAACTTTTAATTATTGTTGAAGATCGTCAAGGAAATATCGGACAATACAAATGTGTTTTTTACCGTAAGGAATAAATCTTACACTAAATTTATTGATTTTTATATTCATCTCCTCAATTTCTTATTTCTCATTATATTTGCAATAAATCATAAAATAATAATATGAATAAAAAAATTATTATAGTATTGTTATTACTTTTAAGTACTGCTTGTGAATTATTGATTAAAGCTCCCGAATTTAAAGGTATTGAAAGCATAAATTTTATGCAAAACAAACAAGGAAAATTGGTTTTGGTTGCCAATGCCAATTATCACAACCCTAATTTGCTCGGAGGAACATTTAAAGTCAATGAGGTTAAAGTTTATATCAATGATCGTTTTTTTGCCAATCTGAACACAGATACATACAAAGTTCCGTCCAAAAAAGATTTTACCGTGCCTTTGGAAGTAAATTTTGACCGAGGTTATTTTAAGAAAAACAATTTGTTAGACGCTTTGCAATCAGCTCTCAATAACAAACTTAAAGTGCAATATAAAGGCAAAATTTATTATATCAGTTCAGGTATAAATGTACCTTATACTGTTGACTATGAACAAGATGTGAAAATTTTTAAATAAATGCCGGCAGATTTTTATTACACAATTGACAGACAACCCGAACCGGCAATATTTAAAGACCGCAAAAGCAAATTTATTGCTTATTCCATTCCTGTTGACGATACCGGAAGTGTCAAAACTGAAATAGAAAAACTTAAAAAAAAGCATCATAGCGCCCGACACTGGTGTTATGCCTACCGAATAGGAATAGAAAATATTATAGAAAGAGCCAACGACGACGGCGAGCCTGCCAACTCTGCCGGACAACCGATTCTTAACCAAATAAAAACCAAAAACTTAACCAATGTGCTGGTAGTAGTCGTACGCTACTTCGGTGGTGTTAAGTTAGGAATAGGCGGCTTGACCAATGCATACAAAACAGCAGCACAAATGGTATTGGAACAAGCCGAAATCGTTGAAAAAATCAGAAAAATAAAACTGAAAATCGGTTTTGATTATCAAGATATGAACAAAGTAATGCGTTTGATTAAAACATACGATTTGGAAATTGTTTGTCAAAACTTACAACAAAACGGTGAAATAACGGTAGCCATTCGACTAAATGATTATAAAACCGTCAAAAATCAATTTGAAAAAATCTACACTTTAAAACTAAAAACTATTGAATAATACAAAAAACGGTCGCTCGAAAAAATAGAACAACCGTTTGATTTGGTACCTCGGGTGGGAATCGAACCCACACTCCGTTGCCGGAACTGGATTTTGAATCCAGCGCGTCTACCAATTCCGCCACCGAGGCAATTGCGAATGCAAATATAAAAAGATTTTATAAAAAATGAGATTATTTTTTATTTTTTTCCTCAAAAGTCGCATTTACTAATGGAATCTATATATGCGTATTTAATATATGTCATTCTATCAAACTTCGTATCAAAAAACTATTTTTCAACTCTAACAATCAAGTTAATTTCTATATCTATTTTATCCGGTACCGTCCAACCGTTCTCGTCATCGGAATAAGGTCGTTTGGGCGA
>JALVKK010000226.1 GCA_027033875.1 Flavobacteriales bacterium | reverse complement strand
AATTGATTTATGATATTTTATCCGAATTAGGCATGTCCGTCATCCAATCAAAAGACGAACGAATTGTATTGGAAATCAAACAAGCGGTGTATGAATTGATTTTTGAAATGAACAATGTCGATTCCATTGCTAAAAAATCAGAATATATCGTTGAAAAATTAGGAATGAACTACCAATATTTGTCCAAATTATTTTCAAAACTCGAACCGGTTACTTTGGAAAAATATATCATTCAACAAAAAATAGAACGGATCAAACAACTCATCATCGAAGAAGAATATAGCGTGAGTGAAATTGCTTATATGATGGATTATTCAAGCGTGCAATACCTATCAGGACAGTTTAAAAAAGAAACCGGTATGACTTTGACTGAATTTAAAAACAGGTTTTATCGATAGGGTAATCGGTTTGTTCGATGTTATGTATCTGATGTTGCATATTTACTTTCAATTTTACACTAAATTGTATAAATATTTTGCAAAATTTTATAAGAATTATTATACTAATTCTTTGTTATTTTGTTGTCTTTGTAACAACATGGAAAAAGCTCAAAATAGAGCCCGTAGGGGCGACACCTTTGTAACGTAATCAATAAAAAAAATCCGTTGAGCCCCGTAGGGGCGACACCTTTGTAACGTAATCAATAATAAAATCCGTTGAGCCCCGTAGGGGCGACACCTTTGTAACGTAATCAATAATAAAATACCTATAAGCCCCGTGGGGCGAAAAACAGAGATTATGAAAATAAAAAAGAATATTGCCATTAGCGAAACCGGATTTATCTTTGATCCGAACACCGGCGAATCTTTTTCGGTAAACGAAACCGGAAAAGCCATACTCAAATTACTCAAAGAAGACAAAAACGAAAAAGACATTATCAGCTGGCTGACTAATCATTTTGACGTAGATAAACTCACGGCGGAAAACAACTTAAACGACTTTTTGTCCGTTTTAAAAAACTTTAATATAACCGAATAGTTATGGCATCAAAACCTACTTATACCATTGGCGTTACGGGGCTTAACAACATTGACAGTCCCGGTCCCGGGGTGCCGGTCATTCGTTCGCTACGCGAAGCTAAATCGTTTAATGTCAAGATTATAGGTTTGGCGTATGAAACTTTGGAACCCGGCATTTATATGAACAACGTCGCTGATAAGGTTTATCAATTGCCTTATCCTTCTATGGGATCTGATACTTTGATAAAACGTATTGATTACATTCATACCAAAGAAAAAATCGATATCATTATCCCGAATTTTGATGCCGAATTATTTGCCTTTATGAAGTCGGAAAAATATTTAAAAGAACTGGGCATTGCCACGTTTTTACCGACTATTGAGCAATTTGAAGAGCGACACAAATCGGTGTTGTATGAATTCGGACAAAAATACGGATTGGCTGTGCCTTACAGTAAAGCCATTACGACTTATGCTGACATTAGTAAACTCAAAACGGAATTTGAATATCCTGTATTAGTCAAAGGCAAATATTACGAAGCCTATTTGGCATACAACGAAGCGCAAGTTATTGAATACTTTAACAAGCTAACTGCCAAATGGGGTTATCCGGTTATCATTCAGCAATTTGTCAAAGGCACTGAAGTCAATGTTGTAGCTCTGGGAGACGGAAAAGGTCGGACGGTAAGTGCCGTCCCCATGCGTAAACAATACATTACCGACAAAGGTAAAGCTTGGGGTGGTATCACATTGGCTGACGAAAAACTCATAAAATTGACCCGTGACCTTATAAAGAAAACCAAATGGCGCGGCGGGATGGAGTTGGAAATCATCAAAACCAATGACGGCACCTATTATATTATAGAAATCAATCCACGTATTCCAGCTTGGGTGTATCTGGCAACTGCCGCAGGACAAAATTTACCCGAAGCTTTGGTCAATTTGGCAATGAACAAAAAAGTAAAAGCTTTTAAAACTTACGATATAGGCAAAATGTTTATTCGGTATTCTTATGATCTGATTGGCGATATTTCGCAATTTGAACAATTATCAATAAAAGGAGAACTCTAAAAAATACGACTATGACTAAAAGACAAAAATACGAAAGACCTGTTATCACAAAAATATCAGCAGATGCGACCACCAGATTCGGCATGATACCAAAAACCCCTGTTATTTCTCATATTGACGGCGTGGCTGTCAGAGATATTATCGAACAATACGGCTCACCGGTTTATGTAATATCCGAACGCACTATTCGCAAAACTTATAACAAAGCCAAACGGGCATTTGCGGTTCGTTACCCGAAAGTGCAATTCGCTTGGTCTTACAAAACCAATTATCTGGATGCGGTTTGTCGTATTTTTCACGATGAAGGCTCTTGGGCGGAAGTCGTATCGGGTTTTGAATACGACAAAGCCATTGCCAACGGTGTTCCCGGCAACAAAATTATCTTTAACGGACCGGATAAATCCATTGAAGATTTAAAGAAAGCCATTGCCAACGGATCTTATATCCACATTGACCATTTTGACGAATTGTATGATATTATTTCGCTGGCGGAAAACAGCGAAAAAAAACCGAAAGTTGCTATCCGTGTCAATATGGATACCGGTGTTTATCCGCAATGGGACCGCTTCGGTTTTAACTACGAAAACGGTGAAGCTTGGAATGCACTCAACCGGATTATGATGAGTAAGAAGTTGGAATTGGTCGGATTGCACACACATATCGGCACGTATATGATGACCGCCGATGCGTATGCCGTAGCCGCTTCAAAATTAGCCGATTTGGCCGTCAATTTAGATAAAAAATACAATCATAAAATCAAATATATCGATATGGGTGGCGGATTTGCCTCACATAATACTTTGAAGGGAGCTTATTTGCCGGGCAAAGATACTTGTCCTACTTTTGACCAATATGCCGAAGCTATTTCCAACGCCATTATCAATTCGGAAATAGACCCCGATGCCATGCCTATTTTGTTTTTAGAAACCGGTCGGGCATTGATTGACGACGCCGGTTATATTGCAGGTTCGGTTTTGGCAAACAAACGTTTATCCAACGGCAGACGTTCCATGATTATCGATGTAGGTGTTAATTTGTTGTTTACCTCATTTTGGTATGAACACGAAATTTATCCTGCGGAAGAGGTCAGTGCGCATACCGAAGATACAACTATATACGGACCTCTTTGTATGAATATTGATATTATACGTTC
>JALVKK010000225.1 GCA_027033875.1 Flavobacteriales bacterium | reverse complement strand
CCCGCCTAAACCTAGCGGTTGGACACCAAAAGTTCTGTTAGCCAGTGCTCTTACGAACAAAGGTATCGACAAAATTGCAAATGAAATCGATGCTTATATCAAATTGACTCGCAAAAACGGTTTTTTGGAACAAAATCGCTTGGAACAAAACAAATATTGGTTATTTGAAACTGTTAATCAAACACTAAAAGATAATTTTTATAATAATACGGAAATTCATAAAAAATTAACAAGTTTACTGTTAAAATTAAAAAAAAGAGAGATAAGCGCTTTTGAAGCTGCAAAAAAATTGTTAAATTTGCAATATCAAAATAACACAAATCGTATTTAAAAATGCTTATCGTAAGAAAGAATTTATTTGATATTACAATCTTTATTTTACTATTGTATATCACTTCGTCCTTAATCTTGACGTTTATTTATGACGGTGGCAGTCCTATCGACCCCGAACAAACTTCTTTTTGCTGGTACAACAACCACCTAAGTGATTTGGGAAGAGCGCATTACTTTAACGGCGAATTGAATCCGTTTAGTTTTTTTTATAATTCTTCTTTAAATTTTTTGGGTATTTGTGTTTTTATTTTTCTATATCTGATCAGTGCGATAGTAAAGAACAAAACAGTCCAAAATATTATTATTTTTTTAGGGATTTTGTCAGGGATAGGAATGCTGTTTATCGGTTGGTTCCCGTATGATTTATTTCCCACACAACATAAAATAGCCTCTTCTTTAAGTTTTTATAGTTTCTATCTTGCCGGATTATTATTAATTATTTTCATCGATAAAAAACAATATACAATAATTTTTTATCTGATGTTAACATTAATTATTTTGTTTATCAGTAGAATCTTTCTTGTTTATTGGGCAAAACAAGCAGGTATAAATTCCGAAACTTTTCTTATAATCAAAGCTTTATCTCTAAAATTTGTAATCTATCCTCAAATGATTTTCTCTTTAATTATTATGATTTGCCTCCGAAAACAAATACCGGTTCAAATCTGAAATATCTTACAAAACATTTGTCTTTACATTTATATAGTCTTGTACTGTCAGTAACCGGAATTGAAATAATATTTATGTTTTTTTCACAACAAAGTTTTATCTTGCCGGCCAAAATAAAATAATATGATCATACACAGATATATATTAGGTGTCTTGTTATTTTTTGATATATTTTCTTTTCAAGCGCAAAACAATTCAACAGATTATTCTCAAAAACTTGATTCGGTAACCATCACATCTTTTACCCGAAAAAAAGTTTCGCTTATACCGGTCAAGATCATCAAATCAAATAAATTAAAATCTGCCGGTATTGAAAGCATCGATGATATACTGAATTTGCTTAGCCTTATAGACGTACGCTCCCGTGGTAGTCAGGGTGTGCAATCTGATTTGAGTATGCGTGGCGGCAATTTTGATCAAGTTGTCATACTACTCAATGGTGTAAAAGTCAACAACCCGCAAACCGGACATCATAATTTGGATCTACCTGTTGATGTCAGTATGATTGACCGTATTGAAATCTTACAAGGTGCAACGGGACAAAATTTCGGAATAAATGCATTTAGCGGTGCTATCAATATCGTTACCAAAGCCTCTGATAAAACAGAAGCCCAATCCGGATTAAAAATCGGACAATTCGGATACCTCAAAACCGATTTTGATTTGGCTCATCAACTAGGCAAAATTGCTGTTTATAACGGTTTTACCTACCAACGTTCAACAGGTTATTTAACCGGCGACAGTATCAACAACACCGATTTTTACAGTCTGAAAGATTTTATTCAAATTCGTTACAATCATTCTAAATTTCCCATTGTATTACAAGCCGGATTTAATCAAAAAGATTTCGGCGCCAATAGTTTTTACACCTCTAAATATCCTTGGCAATTTGAAAAAACGCATGGCTATTTTGCTAATTTATCAACAAATAGCGGAAAAAAAATAAAATGGAAAGTAAATCTGTTTTACAAATTGCATTTTGATGAATTTCAACTGTTTAGAGAAAGTGTTTACAAATACCAAAACGGTTTTTACATACATAATAAAGATACGGCTCAATATGCTCCGCGAGTTTATTATCCCGGACATAATTTTCACAAAACCCGTCAAACAGGCGGTCAATTTCAAGCAGGTATCTCTTCAAAATTCGGCGATACTTATCTCAATATTAGCCTGCGAAATGAACATATTTTGAGTAATCAATTGGGAAAAACATTATCCAATCCTGTTTCAATCAACAATAGAGACGCCTACACCAAAACTGACGAAAGAACCTATTTGGAAACACACCTCAATCAATCCAAAAAGATGGGTAAATTTGAAGTAGGTGGCGGACTAAATTTGTTTTATGAAAAAAACTTTCATTGGCAAATAAACGCTAACGGTTATCTGAGTTACCGACATCGACATTGGTTACATTATATCAACGCCGGCACTTCCTCTCGCCTACCGACCTTTACGGATTTATATTATCAAGGACCTTCAAATATCGGCAATCCCGATTTAAAACCCGAAACAGCTATTACCTATGAAGCAGGTACTAAATTCGCCAACAAGCAAAATATCATCAATGCCAATGTTTTTATCCGCCAATCAAAAAATACAATTGACTGGATTAAAACCAATCCGGCTGATAAATGGCAACCGCAAAATTTGACTGATTTACAAACCTTCGGGGTGGAACTCAATGCGACTCATCGCTTCAAAAACAGCGTTTTTAAAACTGTTAGTTTGTCTTATGCTTATCTGAATACGACCAAAGATATTGCGCAAAATTATATTTCAAAATATGTGTTGGATTATCTCAAACACAAAGCTAATCTTTCTATCTCATACAAATTTTTCTTTGATAGTGCCATGCACTTGACCGCCGTTTATAAAAACCGGAACGGTCAATACCTCGATTATACCAATGATCAATACCGGCTCTTTGACTACAAACCTTATTGGATAGCCAATCTGAAGTGGTCAAAACAAATTAAAAGTACTCATATTGGTGTGAGTATTGAAAATATTTTTGATGTTACATATAATGATTTGTCATACATCAAAATGCCGGGGCGCTGGATTATTTTTGAAATTAATTATAAAATCAAATAATAAATTATAATCCATATTCTATAATTTTTAACTGTGAATAATATGTTATATGAGATAAACAAAAAGAAATCTTGTCATTCTTATTTTTTTTGTATTTTTACGCATCGGTAATTAGATTCTATGCGCATACTGTTTATATTACTTACCAGCATTTCGTCTCTTTTTGTAATCACGGCTCAAAAGGTGCCGGTCGAAATTTATTTAAAACAAGGAAAAGACAGCATTCGCCTCAACGATAATACAGTCAAACTTAAAAAGGAGCCATTCATACTTATTATTGTTTATAACCAACCTGATAAATATAACGGCGTTTATGTCAACACCTCTTTTACACGAGATTATTATAAACTGGAACCATCAGAAACCATTAAAGACTTAAATTATCTACCTCAAAAAGTGTATTCCGAACACAAATTTAATCCCAAAAAAGAACTGAAAGTCAATCCCGAATTTTTTCAATATTTCGGATATAATCCGAATGCCAATTGGAATAAATTTGACCGCTTATTCAAAAAAAACGGTAAAATTATTGCCTATCGTAAAGTCAAAAACTTCTATCTGGTCGATCATAAAGAAAATATTCCTGTCGAAAAAATGCGATTCAGTATCTATATGACTTTTGAAGTCATCAATCAAAAAACCGGACACTTTTTTAACAAAGAAGTTTATCGAACCAAAGCTAAATTAAAATTTTGAAATTAGTTCCAAAAATTCTTTTCTTTTTGAACGTGCCAGCGGCACTTTGGAATGATCAACCAATTCCAGATATCCTTCATTCAAAAATCGGGTAATATATTTAAGATTGACCAAATGAGAACGATGCGGTTGAAAAAAGTTCATATCATCATTTAAAATTTCCAGAAATTTTCCCAAATTGTAAGAACTTAAATATTCTTGACTATCGGAAGTAATTATTTTTGTGTAGCCTTCAACCCCTTCTAATCGTACAAGTTTGTCTTTTTTGATAAATATAAAACCGTCTTGTGTCGGAATTGAAATTGTATTGGATTTTTCGGTTAATAAATTCAATAATTTTTTATTGTTTTCTTTGGCTGTTTTGAGTTTGATATTTTTTTCGGCTTTTTTTATAGCATCGGCAAGCGCTTCGTCATCTATGGGTTTAACGATATAACCGATTGCCGCATGACGAATGGCTTGAATGGCATAATTGTCATAAGCCGTAATGAAAATAACTTCAAATTCCGGATTATTAAATTGCGATAACACATCAAATCCACTCATATTGGGCATAGCTATATCCAAAAAAACCAGTTGCGGTTTTAATTTACGAATGGCAACAATCGCTTTTTCCGGGTCTTGAAAAGTCTCTGCAATTTTAAGTTGCGGAAATTTTTTTTCAATTTTTTTTTGAAGCATTTTCAGAGCTTTAATTTCGTCGTCTATTAATATACAACTAATCATAATTTAGTAATTTTAAGTTTTACAATAGTATTGTAAAATGTTTCCGTATCATTTATTTTGTCTATTATTTCGTAAGTGATATGCCATTTTCCGGACATATTCAGTAATTTGATTCGTTCTTTTAATATTTGCGTCGAACGGGAATGGTGTTTTTTGAGAGATTTTTGATTTATTTCCGCAGATTTTTGCATGCCTACGCCGTCATCTTTGATTAATACTTCGTAAGATGTATCATCAATAAACCGAAATTTAATACAAATAGTTCCTTTATCTTTTTTATGAAAAATACCGTGATTTACAGCATTTTCTACTATGGGTTGCAATAGTAGAGTCGGAACATTTTTTCTGTCAATATTGAGCTTTGTATCTGTGTCAATACAAAAGTTCAGCGTTTCGACAAAACGCATTTTTTCCAAATTGAGATAAGATCTTAATAGTTCAATTTCTTGTCGCAACGTGATATCTTTCTTGCGTGAAAATTCAAAAATCATGCGAATCAATCCGGAAAATTTAACCAAATAGGCTTCGGATTTGTCATAATTTTCATCGTTGATGTAATATTGAATAGCGTTTAATGAATTGAATACAAAGTGGGGGTTCATTTGACTGCGAAGAGCGTGTAATTCAAATTCAACCATTTGTTTTTGTGCTAATAATCTTGTTTTTTGTTTTTCAAGAGCTTTACGACGAATCAAAAAAGCCAGATAAAATACCATGAAAATAAATAATAAAATAAATAAGATTTGCATCCAAATTGTTTGCCACCACAAAGGTGTCATCGTAAAATGAAATGATTTTATCAGTTCTTTTCCTTGAATATTAATGGCTTTTATGTTGATAGTATAATCATTGATGTTCAAATTACTTAGATTTATATTTTTTGAATCTATTTCAAGCCATTTTTCTTGTATGGGCAATAGTTGATAATAATATCGACAATTCTCTTGTCCGGTATAATCTATCAAACCGAAATTGAATGATAGATTATTGTTTGTAGCGTATTTTATTTGTTCGTTGTTATGAATTGGTTTGCCATTATACAAAATTGATTTGAAATATATTTTTTGAAAATTTTGCTGTTGTTGCAAATTTAGAACAATCGATGCAATACCACTGAAATTTGATGTAAAAATTTGATGATTATATACCACAATATTATTGACGTAATTAGAAATTGCTCCATCAGTTTTGTCCATTATTCTTGAAAAATGTAAGCCCTTATTATGGTCAAAATAATACTGAAAAACACCTTGCTGAGTTGCTAACCAAATCGAATCATTCTTTGCAAAAATATCATTGATTATCAAGCCTTTGGTTTCTTTTAGAAAATTCATTTTTTGCTCACCATCCCAAATATAAGCACCTAAACCATCGGTTCCGATAATTAAATGATTGCCGGCTTTGTTGAGAGACAATATAGGTATTGGCGATTGTGTGGCATTAAAACGGATAGGCTTAATGCTGTCATTTTCGATTTGAAAAAGTCCGACAGGATTGCCACAAATCAAATGATCATTGTACAGAATAAAATCATTAACCCCTTCAATACGATAAGATTTTTCTTCTGTAAAATTATTTTCGTTTAAAATACTGATTCGCTTTCGTTCTCTAAAAGCAAACAAATTATTTTCAAGTGGGATAATGGCTTTACCTAACCGTCCGAAATTATAAATCTCTCCGTGTATCTTGATAAAAGTTTTTTTGTTAGCCATAATGGCATAATTATCGTTGTCTTTATAGAAAATGTCATAATAATAATCACTATTGTTGAAAAAAATATCAAATTTCTTTGTAATCGGATTGTATTTGTAAATTCCTTTGTCTAAGACAGCTGCGAATAGATTATCATCAAAAAGTTTTATAAACTGAACCGGTTCGTTAGTTAGATATGATTGTTGCCATAAAGCATTTTTTGGAAAAAAATAGAATCCATTGATATATGTTGTCCCCCAATAATTACCTTGCCTATCCTTGAAAACAGTTGTTAATTTCAATTCTTTTGGAAATAATTTGATATCGGTCAAACTATAATCATCGTTTAATTTTGCCCAATAATTTTCAGTGGAAATTTGCACCGAATGCTCTGTTGCAATAACTCTTGTATATATATTTTCTTTAAAGATATCCGGATTGGTGATTGTATATTGTTTTGCTTGATTGAGATTGATAAAATGAATACTGTTTTGTGATGTGAAAACAATCAAGCTGTCATTGATTTGTCCTTTGTTATACAAATCTTTATAAGATAACTCGATTTCAAATTTACGACGCATAAGACTGTCGCTAATGGTATATTTGTTTTTTGAAGAATGATAAAAAAATTGATAATCGGGATGATTCAGCATTAAACCGTTGTTTATTAAGAGAAATGATTTAGAAAATTTTTGCCATTTATGATTGACTAAACCGTAATTGCTATTATAGCTTTTGAAATAAAGTGTTTTTGAATCTGTACAAAATACGGTGGGATAAAAAAATTCACCATTTCGCGCTTTGAAAGCATAAACAGAGTCATTTTTAATATAACCCAATTTATTTGAACGAGTTATAAACCACAGTTTGTTGTCTTTGGTTAAAACTAATTCCCAAATATCATTACTTGGTAAACCGTTTGCGATAGTAAAATTTTTAAATGTACTACCGTCAAATTTAGAGATACCGTTATCAGTGGCAATCCAGATAAAATCATCGTAATCTTGTATGATTTTATAAACCCTGTTTCCGGCAAGACCTTGTTCATTTGTATAGTGTTTATAGCCCTGAGCAAAAATATTCAGAACTATTAAGTTTATTAAAGTAACAAGAAGTTTTCTCATTTCCGGATTTTACACAATAAATATAATATTAATACAAAAAAAAGAATTTTATTTTCAAAAAACAATAGATGTAAAACGAATATGTGATATATATGGCAAAATTGCAATTATTATTTGTTAATCAGTCCTTTTATTAAGTTTTTTGTATTTTTATTGTTGTCTTTAACAGATTTTTATGATGTATTATTTCAGCATTCTTATAAAATAACTTATTTTTGCCACAATTAATTTTATTTTGATATGAATGCAACTTTAATTATTATATTCCAATTATTTTTAAGTTTAAGTATTTTAGTCGTTTTACACGAAGGCGGGCATTACCTTGCCGCTAAGCTGTTTGGCGCCAGAGTCGATAAATTTTATTTGTTTTTTAATCCGTGGTTCTCTTTGTATAAGAAAAAAATAGGAGAGACCGAATACGGTATAGGTTGGTTGCCGCTAGGCGGTTATGTCAAGATAGCCGGTATGATAGATGAAAGTATGGATAAAGAATTTCTCAATAGCGAACCTCAGCCTTGGGAATTTCGCAGCAAACCTGCTTGGCAACGCTTGATTATTATGTTGGGAGGTGTTATCGTCAATATTTTGTTGGCTATTGCCATTTATATCGGTTTGGCTTATGCATACGGCGAGCAGTATGTTCCGATGCAATCGCTCAAAGGCGGTTTGCAAATAACTAATCCGGCTCTTAAACAAATCGGTTTGCAAACAGGTGATAAAATATTGAAAATCAACGATAAACCTGTCGAATATGCCAATTTGGTCGATGCCAAACTCATCACTGCCAAAACCGTAGAAATAGAACGTAACGGTGAACATAAAACCATAGAATTTCCAATCAATTTTATTGAAAATTTGGTGAAACAAAAAGCCAAAGGCGTCAAAGCGCTGACAATGATGCGTTTTCCTTTTATTGTTGAAAAAGTCGCTTCGAAACAAAATGAAGATAAATTGAAAATAGGCGATCAAATCATTGCTATCAACGGACAAAATACGGAATATTTTGACCAAATAAAGCCTATGCTCGAAGCACATAAAGACGAAACAATCAAAGCGACCGTGTTGCGAAACGGACAACAGGTAGATATAGATTTGCAAATAGACGATAACGGCAAAATAGGTGTTCAACTCAACGGTGATTATAAAGAATGGGAAAAACGCGGTTATATCAAAGTGGTCAATAAAAAATACAGTTTTTTAGAAGCCATTCCTGCCGGACTGAAACGTACCAAAGAAACTTTTTTGAGTTATATCGACCAACTGAAAATGATTTTTAACCCCAAAACCGGTGCTTACAAAGGGGTCGGTGGTTTTATCTCCATAGCCAAAATTTTTCCCGGAACTTGGGATTGGGGGCGTTTTTGGACTATTACGGCATTTTTATCCATTATGTTGGCGGTGCTTAATGTTTTGCCTATTCCTGCATTGGACGGCGGGCATGCTATGTTTACCATTTACGAGATGATTACCGGACGCAAGCCCAATGACAAATTCTTGGAATATGCTCAAATAGCCGGATTTATCTTGTTGTTATCATTGGTGCTATTGGTGAACGGAAACGATATCGTTAAGCATTTTTTTAAGTAAAATATTATTAAACGTATTTACTAACCTGTTAGGTTTTTATAACCTGACAGGTTTTTTTCTTATATGCCCTTTTATGTCTTATATGGTTTATAAAAAATCTCAAACCGCCACCACAAACTACCGGCTCTAACCGCCATCCAAAAAAGGAAAGCAATCCAAACACCGTGTAGCTCCAAACCATAATAATCCGTAATCAATAAAACCGGAATAAACACAACAAATGTGGCAATCAATTGCATATTGCGCAAAAATTTGACCCAGCCCAAACCTTTGAAAAT
>JALVKK010000224.1 GCA_027033875.1 Flavobacteriales bacterium | reverse complement strand
CAACCTATTCGCAAATCGTCCATTATATCAAGCAAACGTCCGAAAGCCTCTAATTTTTCATCTTTGGTATGCATGCATCTATTTGTTTTTGTAATGAATTAAAATAAGAAAAAGCCTCAGCCGGATAAGCCCCGAACCAAGTAAAAGGTTCTGCTGATACTAACAAAATACATGTGTCAGGGAACTGCTTTTGCAGTACTGATTTTTCATTTTCTTTAAAAGGAAAAGGTTCTGAACACAATAAAATCACGTCCGGCTTCAAATCATGTAAGGCATTTAATTCAAACTTCGGATAGCGTTTTTTATCGGCAAACACATTTTGAAAACCGGCTAATTGCATCATTTCATTGATAAAAGTATCACCACCGACGGTCATCCAAGGATTTTTCCAAATAATATAAGCCGCTTTTAATAGCGAACCGCCGGCATAATATCGTTCTGATTTTCCCGATTGAATCGTCTGTATCAGTTTTTGAGCTGCTTGTTGACGATTGAAAATCATTCCTAAATCAACGATAAGTCGCTCGTTTTGTATCAAATCAGCAACGTCGGACACATATACCGGTGCTATTTTTTGCAATTCGGATACGATTTCTTTGGTATTCTCTTCTTTATTAGCCAAAATAAGATCCGGTTTTAGACCGGCAATTCTGTCAAATTTAACCTCTTTGGTTCCGCCAATATTTACTTTATGTTTTTTGAAATGCGGTGGCAATTTACAAAATCGTGTAATACCTTTAATACTCTGTTCCAAGTCAAGTTTAAATAACAAAAAAGTAATAGACGGTACCAGTGAAATGATTTTTTCAGGTACTTTTGTCAAAGAAATTTGACGCCCCAATTGATCTGTAATTTGCAATTCCGACATATACTATAGTTGTTCGCCTGCTGCTTTAAGTTTTTCAGTATTATCAGCCAAACGCAACGCATCGATAACTTTATCCAATTCGCCGTTGATGATGTTTTGCAAATCGTACAAAGTCAAATTAATTCTATGGTCGGTAACTCGACCTTGCGGATAATTATAAGTTCGTATTTTGGCAGAACGGTCGCCACTTGAGACCATTGATTTACGAAACTGCGCATCGGCTTCTTGACGTTTTTTAAGTTCTATTTCGTAAAGGCGTGAACGCAAAACGCCCAAAGCTTTTTCGTAGTTCTTATGTTGTGATTTTTGATCTTGACATTGGGCTACTATGCCTGTCGGAATATGCGTTAAACGCACAGCGGAATAAGTTGTATTAACCGATTGTCCACCGGGACCTGAAGACATAAACAAATCTTTTCTGATGTCATTGGGATTGATTTCCACATCAAATTCTTCTGCTTCGGGCAACACCATTACCGTAGCTGCCGAGGTATGTACCCTGCCTTGTGTTTCGGTTTGCGGCACGCGTTGTACGCGATGCACTCCGGCTTCGTATTTCATAGTACCGTAAACATCATCGCCGGTTATTTTAAAAATCATTTCCTTAAAGCCTCCCGAAGTTCCCTCGTTAAAATCGACTATCTCTGTTCGCCAGCCTTTTTTATCGGCATATTTTGTGTACATTCTATACAGATCGCCGGCAAAGATACCAGCTTCATCGCCACCTGTTCCGGCACGTATTTCAACGATAACATTTTTGGCATCTTCGGGGTCTTTCGGTATCAGCATAAATTTAATTTCTTCTTCCAGTTCGGGTAAACGTTTTTGCGCCTCTTCCATCTCTAATTTTGCCATTTCTATCATTTCGGCATCAGTTTCCACTGCTAATATTTCTTTTGCTTCATTGATAGTATCTTCCAAAGATTCATATTCTTTGATTTTGAGTATCAATTTTTCGAGATCTTTGTATTCTTTGTTAATAGCAATATAGCGTTTTTGATCTGAAATAATATCCGGTTGGATAATCAAATCGGAAACTTCATCAAATCTGTTTTTTATCAATTGAAATTTATCTTTCATTCATCATTCTATTTACTACAAAAATACTAAATAAATATAATACAAGTATCCCCAAAAGAAAAATAAAAAACATCCACCCTAAAAAGGATGGATGTTTAAGAATATAATGAAAAAAGTATCGTATTAGTAATTCCACATATCGGATTCAAATTCACGAATTTTATCTTTAACGCGTTGTGATTCGAGCAATTGTCTTAAAGCATTATCATGAATATATTCTTTAATTTCTCTATCGCCATAAGCATTATCTTCTTTGTAAATGATACCGCTAAAGCGTCTGGCGTTTAACAAATGATCATAATCCATAGGATGCATGGTATTGCGCGGATTGAATGCGTAATAATCGTGTAGAGTTAAACGCGCATCGGGATAAAATACCCAAAAAACTTCAACTAAATCCGGGGAAACACCGGCTGCCATTCCTTTTGGATCGACTGCGACAGGCGCAACACCGAGCAAACGGTATTTGAGTTCTCCGTATTTAGCATCAAAATACCATATACCGCGAAAATGAAATTCTTCGATGGTTTCGGCATTGACCTGAAATTCATTGATATACTGCGCATCGACTTTACCTTCATCATTATATTGATCACGACCGGCATCAGTCGTATCGATAGCAATCATTCTCTCTTTGAGTTCGTCTAAATTGAGTTTTTGGGTAAAATAAGAGTCGGCATAAACCTTAGTGATTTTTCCGCTCTTAATACCTGTATATAAAGCATCAAACAAAGAGCGAACATTAGGCATAGTTGCCAAACTATCGGTCGGATAGTACAATGGTAAATTAAACCTTTCATCCAGATCTACCCTTTCCCAAACTTGTTTACCCCAAAGTACGTCTCTATCTTCGGTATAGGGATAAGGTAAAGGTAAACTGAAATCCATCTTAATTTGTTTCTCATTTTTCAACCCGATTTCAGAAGGGTCTTTGGCGTTTAAGATATTAAATTGCGCAAATGTATTATTTGCAATAAATAAGAACGCTAAAACTAAAAATACTTTTTTCATTTGTAAATGTTTATTTTCAATAGGTTAGATACCCATTATAAATTCAAAAATTAATTGATAATTTCAATAATTACCGGTGAAACTTTTTTAATTTGATAACCGGAATTTCCTTTCAAAAATGCTCTGATATTATAAATTTGTACGTTTTGACCACGTTTAACACGTCTCAACAAAGTTTTGGCTTGCGCGTTTAATTTAGTACCGTTAATACGCAAAGTAGGTTGTCCGGGTACTTTAAAGTCAAAACTTCTTACGCCTAATTTTACATCAAAGTCAAAGTCAGGTAATATAGCACCGATAGTTGATAGTCCCAAATTACGTTTCGGCATTTTGATAACACCGCTTTCACCTCGAACTGTACCGACCGGAGGCGGAATATTTTTAACTCGGAATGTTTTACTGTCAGAAACGGTTTTACCGTTGACTTTACCGGACACTTTGATTTGAACGGTTTTTCCTTTATATCTGGTAACGTTCATGATATATTTACCGGTTCCCGCTTTTCTCAATCCGGGCGCACTTACCGATACTTTATTGTCAGGCACACCGGGTATTGAGATTGACAAAGGATTATCTACACCTCGATAAACCACATTCATTTTTTCGGCAGAAATAACGGCACTGTTCGGAACGGGAATGACTGCATATTTAATAACGAAAGGTAAAGGAATATCTTTGCCGTTTTCGTTAAATACGATTTGCCCTTTCACTTCTTTTTCACCGACATTTCCAGCCGGCATATCGATATGCAAGTAACCGCTGGTCAACAAGTTTTTGGGTACAGCTCTACCGTTGAGCGTAACTTCCTTAAAAGTCATGGTACTGTCCACACGCCCCAAAGCCACCCGTCCGGTAACTTTTTCGCCCGGAAAATATGCTGATTTATCCAAAACAACTACCGGTTCATAGTTCGTTACAGATACATCTGAAGCCATTTGACCTCGCAGCATACCCGATAAGATTTCATTTTCGGTAACTTTTGATTTATTGATATAATTTTCCAGTTTGAACAAAGTAGCTACCGTAGGAAAACCTTCAAAGTTTGCCATTAACCAAGGTTCAATTCGTTTACCTTTTTTACCGTGTTTTATATCAGCCGTATTAAAACGTTGCATAATATTGTTTTTTGTTTCGGCTGAAATGGGTTTACCGTCAACCTTAATATTCAATAGGTAATTTCTATATTCTTCAATTTTGTTTTTAAACTCTTTTCCTACAGGTGTTGCTTTTCCTTCCTTGAAAAACAAGTTGTCAACTGTTGCCGTACCAGAAAGCAATTCATAATCCAATTGATCCTTAGGCGGAACTTTACCTTTAAATTCAATACTTAGAATAGTATCTTTCACTCTATTGAGATAATTGGAAAATTCGGTAGTTTTACTTTCGATTTCATTAGCCAATTGACTTTTTTTACTGTATTTTTCAGGTTGTTCTTTTGCTTTTTGGTCTAAAGTTTTTATCAAATATTGATTTGATTTAGCCTTCATATTAGCTTGCGATTCGATATCTTCCGCAGATGTTCCAAATGCCGATAAGACTTTTTTAGACATTTGCAAAGCCATCATCGCAATGAAGACCAAATACATCAAATTGATCATTTTCTGTCTTGCTGATAATTTACCTCCTGCCATTATGTAATATTTTTTAGTTAATAAATAGTTAATTAGTTAAAAAATTAGTAAAGATAAAATTTACTATTATTTATTTAACATTCATGGCTGAAAGCATGCCACCGTAAACATTATTCAAGTTAGCTAAGTTTTCTTTAAGTTTAGCCATATTTTCTTTTAATTGTTCGGCGTAAGCAGCAGTCTCTTCGTTGACATTAGCATTTTTGATAACGCTGTCTAACTGTACTTTATAGTGCGTATTTAAGTTTTCTAATTGTGATGATGCCATTGCCAATTCTTCTGCATACTTTTTGGTTGAATCGGCGGCATTTGTTACCACTTCCATATTTCTGGCAGCTTCGTGGAATTTATTGATACTTTCACCTAAACTTCTCATCAAATTAGAATCCAATCGTGCTTCTTGCAACATTTTATCCAATTTTTCTGATAATCTGGCTTCCAATTCCGCCTCAGTTTTATCTTTTCTTTTGCGTGGAGCACCACCGGCTAATTCGGGATATACCAATGACCAATCCAAATCTTCTTCTTGTTTATCAAAAGCCGAGATAAAAAATACAATTGCTTCGGTAACCAAACCTACCATCAACAGAAAGTCTCCGGTAAAAGGTCCTAAGCCCATATGTAAAATTTTAAACAATGCTCCTAAAATAACAATTGACGCTCCAATGCTATATACCATGTGAAACATCTGTCTTTTTGATAAGAAATTTCCTTTTGCCATAATAATAATAATTTTTAGTTAATAATTAGTTCGTTTGTAATTTGATTATTTATAAAAAAATATTTGTTAATTATTGTTGCCCTTTACGGGAAAATTTTCGGGCATTCACACCCATAAAATCTTGTACACATCTAAAACCTATATAACTACGCGCCGAATCGGCATATTCATAAGCTCTGGAATGTACTTGAATAAAATATTTAACATCTTTCCACGAGCCGCCTCTGATAATTTTTCTTTTGTTGTTATAAGCGTCTGTTGTGGGGTTAAAAGATGCGCCAAAATAATATGAGTCCGGATAAAAGGACGAATTAGTCCATTCTGCTACGTTACCGGCCATATTATATAAGTTGTATCCATTCGGATTATAAGATTTTGCACGAGCTGTAAACACAGCTTGGTCAGAACCGTAATCACCTCTCAGGGGTTTGAAATTTGCCAAAAAACAACCTTTTTCATTCATCGTATAGGGACCGCCCCAAGGATAATCATTACCTTCCATACCACCGCGGGCAGCATATTCCCATTCAGCCTCTGTCGGTAAACGGAATGCGTGTAACGGGGCTCTTTTCTTAGTACGTAAAAACCAAGTCATCTTTTTAGTTCTGTAATCGGAGAATGCTGTGGCTTGATACCAATTCACACCAACTACGGGATAATCACTGTATGCGTCATGCCAAAAATAATCTTCGTGCATAGGTTCATTATAAGCATACATAAAATCTTTGACCCAAACGGTCGTATCCGGATAAACTCTAACTACCGTATCTTTGATATGTTGTGAACGTTTTTCACCTCGTCGGGCAGCTTCACCTTTATCATAACGGCGTAATTTATAAGTGAATTTATTAACATCAAACATCCGTTCGGCATCGCCGGTTTCTTCTATTGGCAAATACATTGAATCCATCACTTCGGCATAATATTCATCAGGAAATTTATTGGTATTAAAAATTAATGGCACTTTCCAATTCAATACTTTTCCGGCATTTTCGTCATCTGGATCACTTAGACTGCCATAAGTATTCATCATATATTTATAATAAGCATTTTTGACCGTATCAATTGTTTTAAACATATATTTACCAATACCTTTTTTTGGAGTTGCTTCCATTTCTTCGGCCAATACTGCCAGACGATAACGAATAATGGAATCACGAACATAGTTTACAAATTCACGATATTCGGCATTTGTAATTTCTGTTTCGTCCATATAAAATGCACGAACCGTTACCGTTCTGGTCGGAGCATTTAAGGCATACTCTTTATCTTCATTTTGTTTACCCATAACAAAGGCACCGCCCGGTATCAAACTCATACCATAAGGTTGATAGGGATGCCAAGAATGTCCCTTAACGCCGACAATCTCTCCTCGCTGGTAATTATTTCCACACCCTGTTAACAATGTAGCAATGATAGCGGATAAAGCTATTAGTTTTTTCATAAATATGTTCAATTTAACGTGTTATTTAATAGTATATATATTTGTTTTATCAGAAAACCACGGCACAAATATAAAAATAAAATATTTTATATAACAAAATTTCTCAATTATTATCACTAAACGATATGCTTAATTAATAATTAAACACTATCATTCAAATATCATTATTATTTTAGGTTTCTAATAAAATAATAAATATTTTTTAATATTTATATTACCATTTTGTTTATTATACCGAATATTCTCTTGGTTATTACGGATTTTACTGCATTATTATAATCCGTTTCAGAACAAGATATCAAAACATCTTCTCTTTCTATTTGGGGGATCGATACCCACCAGCGTCCTGATATGGGATTTTTGTAAAAAACCAAATTCAAGACCTCATTTTCAACATAGAATTTTAACAATTCTGATTTTGGAATTTCAGGATACTCTTTCTTTTTATTATTTTTACCTTCTAAATAATACCACAGAATCTGCGCTGCCATACTTGCGCCAGTCAAATGTTGATCCAAAAGCGGATTGTACTCAAACAGTCCGAAAATTTTATTTTTTGGAGCCAATCCGGACATTCTTGCCATTTTACAAATTTCAATACCGTTAAATCCGTTTGGCATACCTTGTATTTGTGCCGGCATATTGGCATATTTCAAACTTCTCACGTCTAAACTTACAATATGAGCTTCTCTCAATTCCGGTTCCGCTTCGTTAATATCGCGTTTTAAATCACTCAGATTATAATAATCTACATATAATTGTTCTATGTTTTTATATTTTTGCGGGTGATTATAATAACTTTGAATTCCAAATAGAGTCAAATTTTGCAAACAAGAATCTTCTTTACGTAATATTTCGGTCAAATAACTCTCATTATCAATAAAAGAGTCTGTCAAAGAACTATCAATTAACGAATCTATAACGTTTAAATTATAAGCTTTATTGTTTATATCATAATAATTTGTTAAACTACATGTTATATCTTGACTTCCTCCTAAGATTATAACCGACAAATTCAACGGCAATAAGGATAACAGCATGCTTAAGTTGTGGTAGGTTTCTTGCGGTGTTTCTGTCGGTCGCAAGTTACCTAAATCTTGTATTTTTAAATGCCATTGACCCTGAAATAGTTTGTAAAAAACTTGTCTGACAGCATCGGGAGCCGAAGCCGTACCTTCGTTGTTTATAGCCTTACGTTCTTCCGGAACACCTATAATTACAATGTCTGCAAGGTTAATGTCGGGAAAATTATCATCTGTGTGAACTTGTATCACGCCGCCTATATTATCACAGGTTTCGGTTTCACAAAAATCAAAATGATTTGATAACGGTATTAAGTACTCGCGTAGCATTTTAATTCAAATTCATTTTTGCTATTTCCAGTGTAACATCTTCGGGTTTGGTATCTTTGGGCAACATTACTTTTCTTTTTCCTTTAACTACTACCAGCCTGCCCCATCTTCCTTTTTGTAAGGATATACCTTCGTCTTTCCAAACTTTAAGTATTTTTTCTTTTTCTTTTTTGAGTTTATGATTGATCAGTTCAACTATATCTTGTTCAGATAAATTTTCAAAATCATACTTTTTAGATACATTGATAAACAAATCGTTCCATTTGATAAAGGGACCGAAACGACCTTTTCCTTTATATACCGGTTTGCCTTCGAAAGTGGCAATAGGTTCTTCGGCTTTCAATTTTTTTTGAATCAAATCAATTGCTTGATTTAAAGTTATGGTTACGGGATCTATTTTTTTGGGAATGGATATAAATTTTTTATTATATATAATGTACGGTCCGTATCTACCTGTAGCTATTATGACTTCTTTATCATCATATTTACCTATATTTTTAGGAAAACTAAACATTTTAAGAGCTTGCTCCAAAGTGATATCATTCAAACTAACTCCTTGTGGTGCGCCTGCAAATAAAGGTTTTTCTTCTTCATTTGATTCGCCTATTTGAACCAAAGGTCCGTATTGCCCTATTTTAACATAGACATTTTTTCCTGTTTTGGGGTCTGTTCCCAAAAGTCTGGCACCTGTAGCCCGTACAGCGGTTTTTGAAACATTTTCTACAATGGGGTTAAATTCTTTGTAAAATTCTTTTAAAGTTTCTTTCCACTGTTTTTTTCCGTCAGCTATTTTATCTAATTCTTCTTCTATTTTTGCCGTAAAATTGTAGTCTAATATTTTATCAAAATTTTTGATCAAAAAATCATTGACGACTATGCCGATATCGGTAGGAACCAATTTGTTTTTTTCAAAGCCGTATTTTTCAACGATCGTTTTATTTGAAAGTACACCATTTTCCAAAGACCATTTCAACACTTTTCTTTCTTGTGATTCAATAGTTTTTTTCTCTATATAACCACGTTTTTGTATAGTCGAAATAGTCGGTGCATAAGTTGAAGGACGTCCAATGCCGAGTTCTTCCATTTTTTTGACCAAAGCAGCTTCGTTGTATCGGGTGGGTGGG
>JALVKK010000223.1 GCA_027033875.1 Flavobacteriales bacterium | reverse complement strand
TAAAGTTTGTAATGTTTATAATGTTAGTATTAAGTAGCAAGTTGGATAAGGGATAAGAGATGAGGGATGAGAGATAATTGAGAATTTTCCTCAATTCATCAAATTTTCAATGAATTTAAGAAAATCTTAAATCGAAAATCTGAAATGAATAATAAGATTTCTCACTACGTTCGAAATGACAACAAAATCAAATAACCAAATAACCAAATAACCAATTAACCATATAACCAGAAAAAAATGAAAATACTAGTAACCGGAGGCGCCGGATTTATAGGTTCCAATTTATGTGAAAGTCTTTTGGCAGACGGACACGAAGTGCGTTGTCTCGACAATTTTGCGACAGGACATTTTTCTAATATACAAGATTTAATGTCGCATTCTCGTTTTGAATTGCAGGTAGGCGATATTCGTGATTTAGCGACTTGTCAAAAGGCGGTTGCCGGTATGGAATATGTGTTGCACGAAGCGGCCTTGGGTTCCGTACCGCGTAGTATCAACGATCCGATTACGACCAATCAAGTCAACATCGATGGTTTTCTCAATATGCTGGTAGCTTCACGCGATGCCGGTATAAAGCGTTTTATCTATGCGGCTAGTTCATCGACCTACGGCGATTCCGAAAATTTGCCCAAAGTGGAAGATATTATTGGAAAACCGCTATCGCCTTATGCTATTACTAAATACGTCAATGAATTGTATGCCGATGTTTTTTACAAAACTTACGGTTTAAATACTATCGGATTACGCTATTTCAATGTATTTGGTCGCCGACAAGACCCCAATGGCGCATACGCAGCGGTCATTCCCAAATTTGTTATCCAATTGATGCACCACGAAAGTCCGGTCATCAACGGAGACGGTACTTATTCGCGTGATTTTACTTATATCGACAATGTGATATTGATGAACAAATTGGCATTGACCACCGAAAATAAATCGGCGCTTAATCAAGTTTACAATACGGCGTACGGCGATAGAACCAATTTGAATCAATTATCGCAGCTGCTTAAAGATTATTTAGGTGAATTTGATCCGGAAATAAAAAAAATACCTATCAAACACGGACCGGTTCGGGCGGGAGACATACCGCACTCGTTGGCATCGGTTGAGAAAGCTGAAAAATTATTGGGATACAGACCTCAATATGATATCAAAGCCGGTTTGAAAGAAGCAGTTAAATGGTATTGGCAAAATTTAAAGTAATCAATTTTGCAGAGAATAAAAAAAACGGATATGAACGATATCCGTTTTTTTTTTTTATTACTAACTAAAAACTAAAAACTAATTAACTATTGAAAAATATATTTTTCCGTTCGCCCTTCCGGACTGACAACTTCTATTGTAAATCGTTGGTGATCCAAATTTGCCAAAATATTGGTAATATCATCTACCGAAAAGATTTTTTGTCCGTTGATTTTGGTGATCAAATAACCGGGTTTTATACCGTTTTGATATAACAATCTGTTGTTGACTCTATCGATATATACACCGTTTGAGACATCATAGCTTTTTAAAACTTTTTTATCGACATTTTTTACCGATACTCCCAGACTTTTCAGATATGCGGCATTGTTTTTTGACAGTTTTACGTCGAGGTGTTTCGTATCACCGTTTCTGATAAAGCTGACGTTGATTTTATCACCCGGACGTTTGGTTTTGAGGTAGCCTAATAAGTCTGACATAGTCGCCACTTTTATATTGTTGATTTTGATGATGATATCACCTGTCTTCAAGCCGGCTTTTTTGGCACCGCTATCGGGTTCTATTTCATAAATATAGACTCCTTCGGTTTGTTCAATGCCTAATTTTTCGGCTATTTCACTATTAAGTTCAGCCGCTTTGACTCCCAAAACACCTTTTTGGATACTGCCGAATTCTAAAATATCATCGGCTATTTTTCTGACAATATTGGAAGGAATAGCAAATGAATAGCCGATATAAGACCCGTTCATAGAAAATATCATCGTATTGATGCCGATGAGCTGTCCTTTTGTGTTTACTAAGGCGCCACCGCTATTTCCGGGATTGACCACTGCATCGGTTTGAATAAAATTCTCTATATGTTTGTTACCTTTCAAATCCCGTCCTTTGGCACTGACGATACCGGAAGTAACAGTCGTGCCAAGATTATACGGATTACCTATAGCCAAAACCCATTCGCCCAATTCCAAAGTATCGGAGTCGCCAAATGTCAGGTATGGCAAATTGTCAGCATTTATTTTGATAATAGCCACATCGGAATTAGGATCCGTTCCGATAAGTTCGGCTTTATAAGTTTTTTTGTTTTCAAGAGTAACTTCTATTTCACTGGCATCTTTGATAACATGATTGTTTGTAACAATATAGCCGTCCGGAGAAATAATAACTCCCGAACCGGTACCTTCTTGTTTGTAAACCGGACCTTCGCGGTAGCCGAAATAAAAAGGTTGATACTGTTGTACATACCGGGTATTACGCACGTGTACAACGGCACTTTTGCTTTTTTTCACCACTGCTTTAAAATCCGGCACATTATATGCCATATTATCATCCGGTATATATGCCGCTCGATGCAAAAAATTACCGGCACTATCTTGTTCTGTCGATTTTAGTATTTGACGGGAATTAGTAACTGTTTGTTGATTATTTGTTTTAGTCAGATAAGAATAACCTGTTAGTGTTAGTAAGGAACTTAACACAGCTATAATGATAAAACCAGCATATTTTTTCATTTTTCAACATTTTTTCGGTTAAAAAAATTTATACCAAAATTATTCCAAATTGATAAAATGTTTATATATTTAACGCAATTTTAACGCACAGTAGAGACGTACGGTCGTATGTCTCTACATTAAACACCCGTAACCCGTACCGAACACCCGACATCAATTAACCGATTAACCAATTAATAAAAATGTCAAAAATAAAATTAAGAGCCTTAGAACCAAAAGATATAGATTTTTTATACGAAATAGAAAACGATTGGGATCTATGGCACTTGAGTCATACGCAACAAGTTTTTTCGGCTAGGATTTTGCAAGATTATATTGCCAATGCCGACCGTGATATATACGAAGTCAGACAATTTAGATTTGCTATTGAAATTATTGAAAACCAATCTCTTATCGGTTTTATCGATTTGTTTGATTTCGACCCGAAAAACAAAAGGGCAGGCGTAGGCATTGTGATACATCGTAAATACAGAGCCAAATCTTATGGCAAAGCGGCTTTGCAGCAACTCATACAT
>JALVKK010000222.1 GCA_027033875.1 Flavobacteriales bacterium | reverse complement strand
GCTATCCAAATATTGGATAAGGGTTTTGATTATTTTATCAATAAAAAATACAAAAAATTGATGGCAAAATTTGAAATTACCGAAGAGCAACTCAAAGAAGCTATTGATGAAATTACCAAATTAAACCCGAAACCCGGAAATGCTTTTAACTCTACCGGAAGTTATGTAGAACACGTCATTCCGGATTTTATTATCAATGTAGTAGATGACGAATTGGAAATCAGTTTAAACGCCAAAAATGCACCCGTTTTACGCGTATCGCCCGCCTACACCGAAATGCTCAAAGCTTACAAAGAAAACAAAGACAAAAAACAAAAAGAAGCGGTTTTGTTTATCAAACAAAAATTGGATTCCGCCAAATGGTTTATCGATGCGGTTAATCAACGACGAGAAACCTTATTGCGTACTATCCAAGCCATAGCAGAATATCAAAAATCATATTTTTTGACCGGTGATGAACGCAAAATCAAACCGATGATACTGAAAGATATAGCCGAAAAAATAGGTATGGATATTTCGACTGTCTCACGGGTTGCCAACAGCAAATATGTACAAACACCTTACGGTGTAAAACTCTTAAAAGAATTTTTCTCCGAATCGATGAAAGATGCTCAAGGTGAGGATGTTTCTACCATTAAAATAAAAAATATTTTACAATCGGTTGTAAATCAAGAAGATAAACGCAAACCTTTGACCGATGAGCAATTGGCTAATGCTTTAAAAGAACAAGGTTTTCCGATAGCCCGTCGTACTATTGCCAAATACCGCGAACAACTCGATATTCCGGTTGCTCGTTTGCGTAAAGAAATTTAACAATGCAAAAAATCCTTAGTACAATTATCAGAAGCGGAGCGAATCTCATATCTTTTATTGCACACCCCGTATTCATACCGATATATACGGTTTGGTTGTATTTTCATTTGACACCACGCTTTTTTTTACCGGCAAATCGACATTTTTTGTTGTTGTATTTGTTAATCGTTTCGGTTATTATTCCATTGCTGTTTCTTGCAGTAATTTTATGGGCAAAAGGCTTTTCAAACTACCGGTTACCGCATCCCCGCGAACGTTTTTTGTTTTCGGTAATTATGATAGTTGTTTACAGTATTATTTTTTCAAAAATTATCAAGTATCATCAATTTATTGAATTATTCATGTTTTTTATCGGCATTATTTTATCCGTATCCGCTTTGGCTATTTACAATTTTTTTTATATCAAACCAAGTATTCATGCCATGGCTGTTTCCGGATTATTGACATTTTTTATCGTATGGAGTTATTACTCAAAGCTTAATATTTTAAACTATATTATTTTATTCGTCATAACAGCAACTTTAGTGATAGCAGCCCGGGTTTTTTTAGGCGCACATACATTGAAAGAAATTCTACGAGGAATTTTGATTGGTGTTTTAATGCAAATGCTTGCATTTTATTTGACTTTGATGTTTTTTTAAAGTTGATTATTTTTTTGTTTGGATATAATATTTAACACAAAATATTGATTTACAATATATAAATTAAAATTTCGTATATTATTTACAAAAGCAATTGTTTCTAAATCTTACGAGGTCAGAATATTTTAATAACGATAATGTCCTATTATTTTATAGTCAAACAAACAATCTGACAACTCTTGTCCGTTTCCAATATTATGAACAATTAAATAACGTTTGAAGTCATTGGATTTTTTGTTAACGACAATTCCAATATGTGTGATACCGTTTCCCAAGTCCCAGCAAACAATATCACCAGGTAAATAATCATCAGAATTGCCGGTAATTGGCAAAACAGTACCTTTTCGTTCAAAAAATTTCATAAGATTAGGCACACGCCTATGATCAATATTGGTATCGGTTTTATACAAACCCCAATTTTTAGGATAAAGGTTAAAATGTGCCTGCATGTCTTCATGCACTTCTTTTTGCAAATCTATACCTATCAATCGATAAGCACGAATAATTACATCGGTGCAAACACCTTTGTCTGAAGGTAAATCACCGTTAGGATAAGGAATTTTGTAATATGAAGGATCATAAATAACATGCTGACCGGTTAATGATAAAGCGGCATTGGATAATTGCAATGATTTATGAGAAATTTGAGCTTTGGTAAAAAAGAATAAGAAAAAATAAAGTAACGATATAATATATTTCATCTGTTTAAAATTTTTATTTTTATATTATTCAATTTATTATGTCGGAATATAAGTCTTTACAAAATGTCATTATATCATTGAGATAATAGTTTGTAAAAAAAAATCATAAATTATCCGTATTAAACGTATCACCGCCTTTAATCGTGCCGTTTTCAAATCCTTTGATAAACCAACGGGCGCGTTGTTCGGAAGTGCCGTGTGTAAAAGCATCGGGGACTACTCTACCGGTGTATTTTTTTTGCAATCTGTCATCGCCTACCGAAGCGGCGGAGTTGACAGCTTCTTGAATATCGCCCGGATCTAATACGTGTTTCATCTGTTCGATATGTTTGGCCCAAACTCCGGCTAAATAATCAGCTTGTAATTCCAATCGAACCGATAATCTGTTATAAGCGGTTTTGCTCAAACGCCTGCGTTGTTGTTGAACTTGTCCGGTGATACCCAATAAGTTCTGCACGTGATGCCCTACTTCGTGAGCAATGATATAAGCCATGGCAAAATCGCCACCGGCACCGAATTTGCGTTTCAAATCTCTAAAAAAATCCAAATCGACATAAACTTTCTCATCGGCAGGACAATAAAAAGGACCTGTTGCCGAACTGGCCATACCGCAAGCCGCAGGGGTTGAACCGGAATACAAAACCAGTTTCGGATAACGATAACGGGCATGCAATTCGTCTTTAAAAACTTTGGACCAAACATCTTCGGTATCTTTAAAAACAACTTTGGCAAACTGAGCCAATTCATCATTCGGATCAGGTCCGGTTGTTTGGGTTTGTCCCGCAGGGACAGGTTGGTTTTGTTGTAACATTTCCGTAGGCGCTTCACCTGTCAACAAGGTGTAAGCAATAAAAAAAATAATCGTGCCGACTCCAATGGTGCCGCCGACTACTCGTCCGCGAGTCCCCCGGCGGTCTTCAACATTAGTGCTGGTTTGTCTGCCTTTCCAACGCATAATTAAATGTTTTTGATTGAAATACAAAAATACATAACTTTATTGAAAGTAGTTAAAAGTTGAATGTTAAAAGTTAAAAGTTTTTTTAACAACTGATATCAAGAGAGAAAAAAACAGTT
>JALVKK010000221.1 GCA_027033875.1 Flavobacteriales bacterium | reverse complement strand
TGGAGCATTTGCCGGATAATCTGTCCGAATACTTAAAAAGCGAGCAAGTAAAAATCAATTTGGTTTTGCTAAACGACGAAGTATTAACTCAGCCTGTACAGGTAGAAGTTAATGCGTCATTTAACATAAAAGCGGAAGTGCTTGGAAAATAATGAATTAAAAAGCAGAAAGTTAAAAGTTATCAAAGCCACTTGTTTTTAGCACAACATTATGACTTTATAAACTTTTAACTTTCAACTAATCTAACCTTTATATTTAATCTTCCTGATTCTCAAACTTTTAGGTGTAATTTCCAAATATTCATCATCACGGATATATTCCATAGCTTCTTCAAGTGAAAACACCACTTTTGGAGCTATTTTCATACTTTCATCAGAACCGGAAGCACGCATGTTAGTCAATTTTTTACCTTTGGTCAGGTTTGCCGGCAAATCATTTTCACGGGTATGTTCGCCAATGACTTGTCCGATATAAACATTATCACCGGGTTCTACAAAGAAACGCCCACGGTCTTGCAGTCTGTCGAGTGAATAGGCAGACACTTTACCGGCATCCATAGAAATTAACGCACCTTTGTTGCGTTCGGCAATTTCGCCTTTAAAGGGTGCAAATTCTCTAAACCGGTGGTTCATGACGGCAGTTCCGGCAGTAGCAGTCAAGATGTTGTTACGCAATCCGATTAAGCCGCGGGAGGTAATATCAAATTCCAGATGCATGACATCGCCTTTGGGTTCCATAGCCAGCAGGTCGCCTTTGCGTCCGGTTACCAATTCAATCACTTTACCGCTAGATTCTTCCGGCACGTCAATTACCAAAGTTTCGTAAGGCTCGTGTTTGACACCGTCTATTTCTTTGATCAAAACTTGCGGTTTGCCGACTTGCAGTTCGTAGCCTTCACGCCGCATGGTTTCTATCAATACTGATAAATGCAGAATACCACGTCCATAGACATTAAATTTGTCTTCAGTATCCGTTTCTTCTACACGAAGCGCCAAATTTTTCTCGGTTTCTTTCATTAAGCGCTCGCGCAAGTGTCTGGATGTTACAAACTTACCTTCTTTGCCAAAAAACGGCGAATTGTTGATAGTAAATAACATACTCATCGTAGGTTCGTCTATGGCAATGCGTTCCAAGGCTTCCGGGTGTTCGGTATCAGTTATGGTATCACCTATTTCAAAATCTTGCAAGCCGACTATCGCACAAATATCACCACTACGTACGTTTTCAACTTTTTCTCTACCGAGTCCGGTAAAGACATATAATTCTTTGATACGTGATTTTTGCGGGGGATGTTTTTTGCTGAGCAACAAAACGTCTTCACCTTGCTTTATTACACCTCTGAAGACACGACCAATGGCAATACGGCCTACAAAATTGGAATAATCCAAAGACGTGATTTGCATTTGAAGCGGTCCTTCGTTGTGCGGTGCTTCGGGGATATGTTTAATAATGGTATCTAATAAAGGTTTTACCGTTCCGGTGGGTTCTGTCCAGCCTTCCATACTCATCCAACCTTGTTTGGCAGAACCGTAAACAGTCGGAAAATCCAATTGGTCTTCAGTAGCACCGAGATTGTACATCAGGTCAAAAATTTGTTCTTGTACCTCATCGGGTTTACAGTTTTCTTTATCGACTTTGTTGATGACCACAATGGGTTTTAAGCCTAAAGAAATGGCTTTTTGCAATACAAAACGGGTTTGTGGCATAGCGCCTTCAAAAGCATCAACCAAAAGCAAAACACCGTCTGCCATTTTTAATACCCGTTCTACTTCACCACCGAAATCGGCGTGTCCGGGCGTGTCTATTATATTGATTTTTACGCCATTATATTCTACCGATACATTTTTGGACAAAATGGTAATACCGCGTTCGCGTTCCAAATCGTTGGAATCCAATAATAAATCTTTGTGTTCTTTGCGTTCATCAAGTAAATTGCTTTCATAAATAATTTTGTCCACCAAGGTAGTTTTACCGTGGTCAACGTGTGCTATAATAGCAATGTTTCTGATTTGTTTCATTATATTTGTCAGGTGTAAAATTTAAGCGGCAAAGGTACGGATTTATTTGCTTGAAATTACTGTAAGATAATTTGTGCAGGTAAATTAATATAAAAACTGGTTTACTTTACAAAAGTGTCGCCTCTACGAGGCTTAGTTGTATTTTTTTATTGATAACGTTACAAAGGTGTCGCCTCTACGAGGCTCAGTTGTATTTTTTTATTGATAACGTTACAAAGGTGTCGCCTCTACGAGGCTTAGTTGTATTTTTTTTATTGATAACGTTACAAAGGTGTCGCCTCTACGAGGCTCAACTGTATTAATATTGTTAATTATGAAATATTCATACCGTTGGGAACGTCTTCGTCCGGATTGACAAACACTAATTTGCCTTCTGCATTTTCGGTCATCAAAATCATACCTTGACTTTCAACGCCACGTAGTTTTCGGGGTTTTAAGTTGACTAAAACCAAAACTTTTTTCCCGATGATGTCTTCAGGTTTAAAATGTTCGGCTATACCTGAAACAATCGTACGTTGGTCTATACCGGTATTGACTTTTAAAACTAAGAGTTTTTTGGCTTTGGGCATTTTTTCCGCTTCCAAAATAGTAGCCGTACGAATGTCCATCTTCATGAAATCATCAAAGTTGATTTCGTCTTTTTGCGGTTCTACCTCACGATTATCCAATTCGTTTTGTTTTTTGGTATCCAAAAGTTTTTGTACTTGCTTGGCTACGGTTTCATCTTCTATTTTTTCAAACAACAATTGCGGGCTTCCCAAAGTGTGTCCTGCCGGTAGTAAAATATTATTCTCTGCTACGCTATCCCAAGTAAAACCTGTAGGAAGCTGTAACATATCTTTGAGTTTTTGTGCCGTAAACGGTAAGAACACTTCACCTAAAACAGTCAATGAGGCTGCTATTTGGTTGGCGATAAACATAATGGTCTTGACACGTTCAGGGTCGGTTTTGACTTGTTTCCAAGGCTCTTCGTCTGCCAAGTATTTGTTACCCAAGCGGGCTAAATTCATATATTCCGAAAGCGCTTCCCTAAAACGGTAGCGTTCTATAAGATTGCCTATTTTTTCCGGATATGTTTTAATTTGTGCCAAAACATCTTTGTCGGTTGCGGTAAGTTCTCCGGCTTCCGGCACAATGCTTTGGTAATATTTTTTGGTCAAAACCATGACGCGGTTGACAAAATTTCCCAAATTTCCGACCAATTCACTGTTGT
>JALVKK010000220.1 GCA_027033875.1 Flavobacteriales bacterium | reverse complement strand
ATATTTGAACCGAAATTTACAACAAAGAGCAGCGGAATGGGATTAGGATTGGCGATTGTGAAAAGAATAGTGGAAAATCATAACGGTAAAATTTATTTTGATTCCAATCCGGAAATAGGGACGACATTTACTATTGAATTTGATAAGGGATAACTTAGTGGAAAGTGCATAGTGCATAGTGGAAAGTGCGAAGGGGAAATGCATAGGGGAAAGTGCCTAGTGCCTAGTGGAAAGTGCGAAGGGGAAAGTGCGAAGTGCGAATTGGATGAAGGATAAGGGATAAGGGATAAGAGTAATTAGAAGCAGAACCTAAGGTGGCTGAGTGTCCCCCCGACTTCTGTCGGGATGTACCGAAGCCCCGACATCCGATACCGACAATAGTCGGTACAGGCTATCTTACATCAATTAACCAGATAACCTCCGATAAGAATCGGGGCAGGCAAATAACCCCCGATGATAATCGGGGCAAGCAGATAACCCCCGATGAGAATCGGGGCAGGCAAATAACCAGATAACCAGTATCATCAAATAACCAATCATGAAAAACTATAAAAATATTTTAACCGAAACTGAAGGGGCAATAAGCATAATAACTATCGACCGCCCTAAACAACTCAATGCCTTAAACAAAGAAACCATTGCCGAGCTGCATGAAGCCTTTGACAATTTTGACAAAGATGAAAAAGTACGCGCCATCATCGTTACGGGCAGTGGCGAAAAGGCTTTTGTTGCCGGTGCCGACATCAAAGAGTTTATGAATTTTGATAGTGTTCAAGGTCGCGAATTAGCTGCCAAAGGACAAAAACTGCTCTTTGATTTTGTCGAAAATTTGAATACGCCGGTTATCGCTGCTATCAACGGATTTGCTCTCGGTGGCGGATTGGAATTGGCTTTGGCATCACATATTCGTATGGCTTCGGACAATGCCAAAATGGGACTACCCGAAGTTTCTCTCGGCGTTATCCCCGGATATGGCGGTACGCAACGTTTGGCTCAGATCATCGGAAAAGGACGAGCCATGGAAATGATTTTAACCGCAGGTATGATTGATGCAACTACAGCTTTAAATTACGGTTTGGTAACAGAAGTCGTATCACAAGCAGAACTGATGGATGCTGCCAAAAGCAAAGCCGAAAAACTACTTAAAAATTCACCAAAAGCGCAATCTTTTGCCATTAAAGCAGTTAATGCTTCATACTATAAAAATGGTTTCGAAACTGAAAAAGATTTATTCGGACAAGCCTTTGCCACCGAAGATTTTAAAGAAGGAACAACCGCTTTTGTAGAACGCCGTAGAGCTAAGTTTACCGGAAAATAGACCGAAAAAATTAACGGTATTTTGCAAATAAACGCGCGCCTGAAAGTACAGCTATAATACTCAATAAATAATTTTGAGGTGCCGGATTGGGCGGAATTATCAACAAAGCGGTAACAATAAAAATCACAAGGGTTACCAAAGCTGATTGCCATAATATTTTTTTGGTAGTCGGACTCATTGTTTTACGGAAGATTTTAAAGCTTTTATACGTTGCAACAAAGTGGGGTGTGAATAATGTGCCACTACATACCAAGGGTGCGGCGTTAAGTTGCTCAAACTTTTACGACTCAATTTTTTTAAACCAGAAATCAAATCGTCGGCATTGTGATATTGTTTGGCAAATGTATCAGCTTGATATTCAAATTTTCGGGACAATTTATTGGTTAACAAACCTGTTAAAAACGAAACGGGGGTAAACAATAAGGCAAAAGCTATTAAATTGATATGAAATTTAGCCTCCGACACACCTAAAGCTTGAGCTAAGGCTTGATTATCTATCACCAAAGATAAAAAATATAACAAAATACCAGCAGTAATTATCGACAAAAATAAATTATAATAAATATGTTTGTTTTTATAATGACCTATTTCATGCGCCAGTACAGCTGTTGTTTCGTCCGGTGTTAAATCTTGTATCAAAGTGTCATATAAAATAACTTTCTTTTTAGGACCTAAACCCGAAAAAAACGCGTTGGCTTTGGTGCTGCGTTTGCTTCCGTCAATAACATAAATTTCTTTAATATCATAAGATGTTTTTGTTGCTAAAACTTGTAATTTTTCTTTTAATTCTCCATCAGGTAAAGGCTTCAATTTGTTAAACAAAGGTAAAATCAAAATCGTATAAAACATATTAATAATAACAATAAAAACAGTAAAGAAAAGCCAAGCATACAACCAAAAATCTTTACCCGATTGTCTGTAAAACCAAAGAAAAACGATTAATAACAAAAAAGTAATTATTAAGTTCATCAACAAAGATTTGAGTTGATCTGTAAAAAATAACTTTTTTGTAGATTTATTAAAACCAAACTCCTGTTCTATAACAAAAGTTTTATAGTAAGAAAAAGGTAAATTTATCACTGATGAAATTATAATCAATATACCGAAATACAACAGAGATTGCCAAAAAATCGAATCTGATATACTTGATACAATTCGATCTAACCAAGCAAAACCATCTATAAATAAGAAAAATAAAATGACTATAAAAGTAATAATAGAAGCCATCAACTCAAATCTATAATATGTCAATTTGTAGGCTTGTGATTTTTTATAGGCTTCCGTATCATATACATCTGCTAATTCCTCAGGTAATTTATCGGTAAAATGTTGAGCATTAAGATAATCTAAAAACTTCTCTATCAAAAATTCCCCTACAATAAAACCAATAAAAAGATAAAAAATATTTTGAGCTTGCATTTTATTCTTATTGCTAAAATAACACATTACAAAGTAACGAAAGTTTTTTCTTTAAAACAAATTTGTCTTTTATTTGTCTATTGAAATCGAAATAAATACCTTTGCCTATGCTTGGATAAGAGATAAGAGATAAGAGATAAGAGATAAGAGATAAGGGATGAGAGATAAGGGATGAGAGATAAATTAGTGGAAAGTGCCAAGTACGGATGTAGAGACGCACAATTGTGCGTCTGATAAGAGATAAAGGATGAGGGATAAGAGATGAGAGATAATTAGAAGCAAAAATAAAGGTGGCTGAGTGCTACGACACAAAGGTGACTGAGTGTCCCCCCGACTTCTGTCGGGGGGATGTACCGAAGTCACCGAAGCCCCAACACCCGACACCAGACATCAAATAACCCCCGATGAGAATCGGGGCAATCAAATAACCAAATAACCAAATAACCGATTAACCATAAAATACAATGAAAACCATAAATTATCAACTACAAGACAGCATC
>JALVKK010000219.1 GCA_027033875.1 Flavobacteriales bacterium | reverse complement strand
CCCATAGCCGTAACAACAACTTTGTCAAGTTGTGACGCACCTTCTTTTAAGGTAATATTCAATACGCCGCCTTTATTAACGGTTTTTTCAACTGTTTGATAACCGATGGATGAAAATACTAAAATATCACCGGCGTATGCACGGATACTGTAATTTCCGTCAAAATCGGTTGCAGTTCCTTTGTTTTGTCCTTTGATCACAACGTTTGCACCCGGAATAGGCTCTCCGGATACATCGGTAACTTTACCCGATAGGCTTAATATTTGTGCAGAAACAAACTGCGACAAAAATAAGCTAAAGGTTAAGAATAATAGAAGTTTTACTCTTTTCATAGTTTTTGTTTTGATTAATAATTCAGTTGTTAAAGATACAAAATTTATTTATATTTCTTTGTTTTTATTCATTATAAGAAAAAAATCCAACCTAATAACCGGTTGGATTTTTGAAAAATTTTATTGAAATAACAACTATTTTATCTTATTCTTTATCCAAGATTCTTGTACAAAACCTTCGTTTTTGAGTTCTTCCAATTCGTAGTTGTCAAATTGATCCAAAATGGCTTTCATCAGCCAAGGTTTGCGTTTGCGGGCATAGACCCAAAAATACAAGTCTCCCATTTTTGACTTGGGTTGAAACCATTTTTTTTCTGGATTAAGTTTGCGATTATAACGGAATTGTTTCCACTTATAAACTCGTGTTAGAATATCATCTCGTTTGCGCCATTTACGTTCTTCACCGAATTTATGTTTCCAAACTATTTCCAGTTCTTGTTTGGTTTGTTTTTTTAAGATGTCTTTTTTCGGCAAAATGCAAGTGTTAAATCTCGTGATATAATTCCCTTTATTCGGATTGGGATTGTTCCATAATTCTTTGATAAAGCGTTGCAAATAATCTTCGGGTTTGTTGCTGTGATCCCTAAAATCCAAGCCCATTTCTTTAATTTTGGCTTGCAATTCGGGTTTACCTCTACGTTTTGCTTCTACTAAAAATGTCCCTAAATTTTTTCCTTTGTACTTAAAACGATGATTAACTTGAATTTTGACCCCTTCATCAATTGCTTCTTTTAACAATTTGAGCCATCGTTGACGTGCCAATTCATGCTTGTTTAGTTTAGTTTTCATAGATTTAATTTTTTACATTTTGTTTAGTTTAGTATTTGTTATGTTTGTTTTATAAGATGTATTACTTCAAAGATAATAACTGAAAAAAATATAATTTATTATTTATTATCAAATAAATTTCTTTCAATTTCTTCAAATTCAATGATATCTATTGCTTCTTCTTCAGTAGGTGCTACCGCAATAAAATCCGGTATGTGAATTTGTTCATCATACAAGACTACAATGGAATGATTTTTTTTGTAGTCTTCTATTTTGTTTTGATGTTTTTCAAATATCTTTTTTAGTGATTCCGGTTCTATGTATTTGTTGTGAATTTTGATTATTAAATGTCCGGATTTGGTTTTGTGCAGTTGTGAAAATATTCCGTCTAATTGAGCTTCGTGCTTTGGTAATAATATTTCATATTTCAATTTCATTGTTCAATATTATTTTATGTAGCAAATATAACATTTTTTTCGGTATATTTTGTTAAAATGATATATATATCGACAGAACAAAGGTGGTAATAATAATTTTGTTTGACAATTACTACATATTTAAAATACATTTGTGTGTTTAAATCGGTTTTGCGTAATTGGTGTATATTACTACTCATAATTAAGATAAATAATCTAATACCAGGCGCAATTCGCCCCAGTCATATTCTTCTCCGGCTATTGTTTTTAATTCCGATAATGAATTAAATTCATGATTCTCTATTATATTTTTGATAACATCAAAGCGTTTTTGTGATATTAGGTCTGTTATGTTTACTTCACCGGTTGGAATAAAACGGGCTAAATGTCCCATAATGGTATTGGGAGTTAAGTCTCTGATTTTTGCTATTTCGTCTATACGTTTACCGGTTTTAAACAATTCCAAAGAAATTTCTCTGGTATTTGATTTAGTTTTTTTGGGTGTTAGTTCATCTTCTTTAAGCGGGATATCGTTGGCTATGCAATAGGCTTTGATTATTTCAATGATTTGTTCACCGTATTTTTTGAGTCTGATTTTGCCTATACCATGTATTTTTTTTAATTGAGTTTTTGTAACGGGTAATTCTTCAGTCAGAGCATACAAAGTTTCTTGGGTGAAAATCTGAAAATGATGAACTTCTTCTTCAAATGCCAATTCGCTACGTAATTTTTTTAGCGCATCAAATAAATCCGGATTTGTAATAATATCCGGAAGAGTTGTTTTCTTTTTTTGAATTATTTCTGTTTTTTTCAAAATAGCCTTAGCTCTAATATCCAGATAATTATCAATGCGAAAATCTTGGTCTAGATGTTTTAAAACAAAAAGTTTATGACGCAGTTCGTTGTTTAAGGTATCGTAAAATTTGGTAAAATCTTTAAGGACTTGTTTGTTTTCTATATCAAAAACAATTTCTTCAAATGTATTTTGAATATTATCTTTTGTTTGTTGTAAAAAATAAGCTCGTGCTTTGGTAATGCGCTCTTGAATAAGAGTGTCTTTTTCAAGATTGACAACTCCTGTTGACAGCTGTGTGATTTGTTTTATAAATTTTTGATGAATATCTTGTAAAGTATTTAATAGAATCTTTAAATTTTGTAAAGGTTCGATTACATTTCCCCGAATACTACCGGTATTTTTATGATATATATCGAGCAATCTGTTGACAGGATAGAGCAGAGGTAAGTAATCAAAGAGTTCGGCTATTAAATCTACGAAATATTGTTTTCGGGAATTTTGTAAGTCTTTTTCGTCGGGTTGTCGTTTGGCGATATCGTTGGTAAAACCGGTTACCCGTTTATCAAGGATAATGCTACTGTTTTGTATAGGTGATTTGAGAATCATGCCTTCCAAAGTTTTGCAACGGCTCAGTGCGACATAAGTTTGCCCGTGAGCAAAAGATAATTCGGCATCGATAATAGCTTTGTCAAAGGTCAAACCTTGACTTTTGTGTATGGTGATAGCCCATGATAATTTTAATGGAATTTGCGAAAAACTGCCTTGACTGTTTTCTTCTATTTGTTTGGTATCCGGATTGATCGTATAAGTAATATTTTCCCAAACCTCACGATTTACTTCTATTTCGCTGTCATCTCCGGGGCATTTAACAAAGATGTTTTTATCGTCTATAAATGTAATTTTGCCTATTTTGCCGTTATAATAGCGTTTTTCAAAACTGCTGTCGTTTTTGATAAACATCACTTGCGCACCTTTTTTTAGAGCTAGCTTTTCGGCATTAGGATAGGCGTTTTCGGGAAAATGCCCCTCTATATATGCATGAAAATAATAGGTTTTATCCGGTAAACTATCCAGTTTCTCTTGATTTATTTTTTTCGCTTTATAATTATGTGTTGTCAGCAAGATATATTCTTCATTTTCGGGTGCTTCAAAGTCGGGGATATAACGGCTGTTGAGCAAACGGGCGTTTTTTTCCGACAGCCGGTCGTTGCGTATCTCGTTGAGTATATTGATAAAAGTTTTATCTTCTTGCCGGTAGATATTTTTGAGTTCGATACTTACGGCATTTGCTTGTTGAAATGCTTTACTGCTAAAGAAGTAAGGTGTTTCGTAATGATTTTTGAGAATATCCCATTCGTTGGATTTGACTACCGGCGAAAGTTGTTGCAAATCGCCTATCATCAATACTTGAACACCACCAAAAACTTTTTGACGGTTTTTGTATTTGCGAAGCACAAAATCAATAGCGTCGAGCAAATCGGCACGCACCATACTGATTTCGTCAATAATCAACAAATCGAGTGATTTGATTATATCAATTTTTCTTTTGCTAAATTTGTGTTTAAAGTCGCGTTTAATCCGGTTTTGAGTTTCACCCGGAATGAAAGGACCGAAAGGTACTTGAAAAAACGAGTGTATCGTAACACCGCGTGCATTAATCGCAGCCACACCGGTAGGCGCAACAACAGCAAGTCGTTTATTACTTTCTTGCTTAAGGCGATGTAAGAATGTGGTTTTACCCGTGCCGGCTTTACCTGTTAAAAAAATATTTCGTTTGGTTTGGTTGACAAAATCCCAAGCCAATTGCAATTCTTTATTTTGCATTATATATAATGTATAATTTTGTACTAAGTATCATTCAAAAATATCAAAGAGACACGAATATCACAAATAGAATTTTAAGGCTATAAGTGTCATGTTTTGGCAAAATATTTTCATTTCTAAATTCTAAAATCTAATTTCAACTAACCTATATGCTTGTGTGCATGATATGATGAACGTACCAACGGACCGCTTTCTACAAACCGAAACCCCATTGCCAAGCCTATCTCTTCGTATTCTTTATATTCATCGGGGTGTGGATAGCGCTCTACCGGTAAATGTTTGGGTGAAGGCTGCAAATATTGACCAATTGTCATAACATCTACATCGACTTTACGTAAATCACGCATGGTTTCGATTATTTCATCTTTAGTCTCACCCAATCCTAGCATAATTCCAGATTTGGTACGCTTGATACCTTGTGCTTTTAAATATTTAAGAACAGCTAAACTACGCTCGTACTTGGCTTGTTTACGGACTTGTTTAGTAAGCCGGCGAACCGTTTCCAAATTGTGAGAAACCACTTCTGGCGCTTCTTTGACAATAATATCCAAAAGATTTTTTTTACCTTGAAAATCAGGAATTAAAGTTTCCATAGTAATTCCCGGATTGTATGCACGAATTTTTCTGATAGTTAACGCCCATATTTCTGCTCCGCCATCAGGCAAATCGTCGCGGTCAACAGAAGTAATGACAGCGTGTTTTACGCCCATCAACTGAATGGATTTGGCTACTTTTTCGGGTTCTTTCAAATCGGCAGGGAGTGGTTTTCCGGTAGCTACATTGCAAAAACCGCACGAACGCGTGCAAATATTGCCTAATATCATAAACGTAGCGGTTCGATCACCCCAACATTCACCCATATTCGGGCAACGTCCACTACTGCAGATAGTATGTAGATTATGAGTTTCAACAATATTTTTCAGCTCTTTGAAGTTATCTCCGGAAGGTAACTTAACTTTTAACCAATGGGGTTTTCGGGTAATTTGCATAAACAAGCCTTTAAATATAATTCTGTATAGTCAAAATGATTTTATATTTTTGAAAAATCGATTTATTCCGTTGCAAATTTACGATAAAATTAATTAGTTAAAAGTTTTTAATGTTTATAAAGTTCATAATGTTTGTAGAGACGTTTTGGCAAAACGTCTAAAAATCTTAAATCAAAAATCGTTGTTCCTTGTTCGATATTCTTTACGTCTCACAAATTAAAAGTAAGAAATTAGATTTAATAACCATAAAGCAATCATCAAAGAATTAAAATATTTTATGAAGCATAACAAATCACAAATCTGAAATTGTAAATCTGAAATGAATAAAGCGCCCTCATATCATCAAAATAATACGACAAAAAAGACATTGTCCTATTATATCTTTTATCCGTTGTTATTTGTTTTTATGATGTGGTTGGTATTTTGGACAGAAGACACTTTCCACTACAATTTTACCCGTTATGGCATCTATCCGATGAGGTGGTCCGGATTAAGAGGCGTCATTTTTTCGCCTTTTATTCATTCCGGATTTAGTCATATTTTTAACAATTCCATTCCCTTGTTTGTATTGAGTTCTTTTTTGTTTTATCACTACAGACGTATTGCTTGGAGAATTTTATTTTGGGGTTTTCTTTTGACAGGTATTCTGACGTGGCTGATAGGGCGCCCGTCTTATCATATCGGTATGAGCGGTATAATTTATATGTTGATTTCATTTTTGTTTTTTTCCGGTATTTTGGTGGGATATTATCGTTTGATAGCTGTTTCGTTAATCGTGGTTTTTCTATACGGAAGTTTAATTTGGTTTATGTTACCCATTGTGGAGAATATGTCTTGGGAAGGTCATTTATCCGGTTTTGTAACGGGTTTGTTTTTGTCGCTAATTTATAACAAAAACTTAAAAAAGAGGTATGTAAATAAGAAATTGGTAAAAATATATCCCGAAGATGAGGTATTTTTGAAACATTTTGACGAGAATGGTAATTTTATTGAAAAACCTGAATAAAGTATATAAAAAAATAAAACAATGAAGTATTCACACAATAATCTTACAAAAAAAAAGTTAGTATAGTTGCAACAATAGAAATAAATTTTATCTTTGCAAGAAAGATTTGGATATGTATTCAAGTTTTTTTTCTTGAAAATTATGTTGATGACACTAATAATTTGATCTTTAACTTATACAAAATACATAATACATTAATGATATGAAAAGAAGGTTTTTAATTGGTATTTTTACTTTTGCTTTAATCGGTTTTTTTACCGGTTGTTCCAAAAGATCTAATGATTTTAAACGATCCAGAGGTACGGGTCGTTCTATGAACGGCAAAGAAGGCGGGTATAAATTTAATCCTCGTTTTAGGAACCAAATTACCGCACCCGGATTGGTTTTTGTTGAAGGCGGAACGTTTACGTTTGGTGAAGTGCAAGATGATGTTATGAATGATTGGAACAATGTCCCTACACAACAACATGTTCGTTCGTTTTATTTGGACGAAACGGAAGTTACAAACTTAATGTATTTGGAGTATTTGGACTGGCTCAAAAAAGTTTTTCCAACAGACGATGATAAATATAAAAATATTTACAAGGGCGCTTTACCCGATACGATGGTATGGCGTACGCCGCTGGGTTATAATGAAGATTTGGTTAATAATTATCTAAGACATCCGGCTTACGCTTTGTATCCGGTTGTCGGTGTTAATTGGATACAAGCTGTGCAATATTGTAACTGGCGAACAGACAGAGTAAATGAAACCTTATTATATAAATCGGGAAAATTGAACAAAGAAGCTTTAAACAACCCGAATCCTGAAGAACTGTTTAGTACGGAAACGTATTTAACGGCTCCCGAATTAGCCTTTGGAGGTAATACCGATATGTATAATACTCGAAAAAGAAAAAACGATACGGTATTGAATGTCGTTAATCGTAGTTCCGGTATAATTTTACCATCTTATCGTTTGCCGACGGAAGTTGAATGGGAGTATGCCGCAAAAGCCGATGTTGGTTTGCGTGAATATAATACACTTAAAGGTAGAAAAATTTATCCTTGGAAAGGTTCTTCAACTCGAAATTTGAAAAGAGGTAAAGATATAGGTAAAGAAATGGCAAATTTCAAAATAGATGATGGTAATTATGACGGTTTAGCCGGTTGGGCTGATGATGCTGCTGATATTACGGCACCCGTAAAATCATATCCTCCCAATGATTTCGGTTTGTATGATATGGCAGGAAACGTCAACGAATGGGTAGGTGATGTATATCGTCAAATTATAGATGACGAAGCCAATGATTTTAATTATTACAGAGGAAATATATACACCAAACAAGCTTTTGACGAAGAAGGTAATTTGATAGTTATAACATCTGATTCAATACCGATGGATACTTTACCTAACGGTAAAATCATTGTTAGTCAATATCCCGGTGCACCGGGCAAAAAACCGGTTGATGACAACGAATTGTATTTGAGACAAAATTTTGACAGATCGGATAATCGTGATTATCGAGACGGTGATATCGAATCATCAAGAAGTTATTTGAAAGAAAAAGAAGATGTTGAAGCAGATCCTTCTTTAAGAATGTATAACGCTCCTGTTCACGAAATTTATGCCGACTCAACCGGAATGGTAAAAAATTATGATAAATCTAACAAGCGTTCTACTTTGGTTGATAATAATGTCAGAGTTATCAAAGGTGGTTCGTGGCGAGATAGAGCCTACTGGCTTGATCCGGCACAACGCAGATTTTATCCGCAGTATTTATCGAGAAACGATATTGGATTTCGCTGTGCTATGTCGCGTGTAGGTAATAAATCTATCTATAAGTCTTTCAGAAGACCTGTTAATTAGTTTGAATAAGAAATCAATTTTCCAAAGTCGGAGTAATTAACTCCGGCTTTTATTTTTAAATCATATTTTTTTTATCTTACCTTTGCAAAAAAGAAATTTATGAGTAAAAAGTTAGTTATTGTAGAGTCACCGGCAAAAGCCAAAACAATCAAAAAATTTTTAGGTAATAATTATAATGTAGCTTCCAGTTACGGACATATTGCAGATTTGCCCGCAAAAGATATCGGTATTGATTTGGACAATTTTGAACCTAAATATATCGTGCCGAAAGACAAAAAAGAAACCATAAAAAAACTAAAAAAATTATCAGAAAATGCCGATGAAATATTGTTAGCAAGTGATGAAGACCGTGAAGGAGAAGCAATAGCATGGCATCTCAAAAATCAATTAAAACTCAAAGACGATAATACCAAAAGAATAGTTTTTCACGAGATAACCGAATCGGCTATCAAAAATGCTATAAAAAACCCGCGTGATATCAATTATTATTTAGTCGATGCCCAACAAGCTCGTCGTTTGTTAGATCGTTTAGTCGGATATAAATTATCCCCGGTTTTGTGGCGTAAAATAAAAAGAGGCTTATCTGCCGGACGCGTGCAATCTGTTGCCGTCAGATTAATAGTTGATAGAGAAAATGAAATACGTTCGCACAAATCCAAAAGCTCGTATAAAGTTACAGCCAACTTCTCAAATCACCACAATCACGATTTTGATGCTGTTTTAGATAAAGAATTTCAAAAAGAAAAGGAAGTTGAAAATTTTCTCAATCAAATAAACGCTGCAAACTTTAAAGTAGCAGATATTGTTACCAAAGCTGCCAAAAAAACACCCGCACCACCTTTTACAACCTCAACGCTTCAACAAGAAGCAGTCAGAAAACTCGGTTTTACGGTATCTAAAACTATGATGTTGGCACAAAAATTATATGAAAACGGGTACATAACATATATGAGAACAGATAGCGTCAATCTATCGAACGATGCCAAAAAACAAGCCGTTGAAATGATTACCGGAGAATATGGTAAAAAATACAGTAAAACACGAAACTACAAAACAAAATCCAAAGGAGCGCAAGAAGCTCACGAAGCCATTCGTCCGACATTGATCTCGAGAAAAACTTTGAATGTTGATTATGACTCCAAGCGGCTTTACGATTTGATTTGGAAGAGAACAGTTGCTTCGCAGATGGCTGACGCCATTATTGATCGTACAACCGTAAAAATAGAAAATGATAAAAATACCGATATATTTACCGCCAAAGGAGAAGTCATTGTTTTTGACGGTTTTTTAAGATTATACCAAGAAGCAAAGGATACACAAGATGAGCCGGAATTCAAAGGACAATTACCAAAACTCGAAAAAGCAGAAACCTTAATAAATAATTACATAGAAGCCATTCAAAAATTTTCCCGCCCACCCAC
>JALVKK010000218.1 GCA_027033875.1 Flavobacteriales bacterium | reverse complement strand
AGAAAAAAATAACTCAAGATACTATTGCCGATACTTATGATTATTTTAACCAAATAGCTTTAATCAGTATTTTGTCCACTACGGATTTTGACAATAATAATTATGTAAAATCTCACATCAAAGGCAAAACTACTCCAACTCAATCGTTTACCGAAACGATTTTTAAAGCCATTTTTAACTATGAACCCGATGCCGTTTCTCTCAAAGAATTTTCAACTTTGATAGGTATTACCCTGACCAATGGTCCCGGAACTATCAGCGCCAAAGGTGCCAAAGAAAGTGTCAGTGCCGGCAACCTTATTGCCACGGCATTTATAGGATTTTTGGCTAACACCGGCTTATCACACGGTGGTAACGGGTTTGTCGGTATTCGCTATATTTTGAATGCTTTCGGCACACATCAAGATTTTGACCCTGCTACTGCAAACATTGATGTAGAAAAAATTGCAAACCAAGCTGCAATTGACTTTGGCAAAGCCAAAAAAGAAGCTAAAGCCAAAGGCAATTCTTACGAACGCATTCCGGGTATCAACCATCCGGTATTTAAAGGCAAGCCGGTCAATATTGACCCGCGTGAAGACTATATCTACAAACAATTTACAGATGCCGGTATCCGTAATCCGTTTTGGGATTTTTACAAAGCATTGGTACAAGCACTCAAACAGCAAAAAATTACCAAAAATGTCTATGCTGTCAATATAGATGCGGTTATTGCTACGATTAGCCTCAAACTGATGTGGCAATTATACCGTCAAAACAAAGTCGATGAAAAAGCCATGCAAAAAATCGGGTTTAGCTTGTTCCTGTTAGGTAGAACCGTAGGCGTTGCCGCTGAAATAGACGACCACCGTAACCGTGGCTTACCTATGGATACGCGTACGCCTATTAGTGAAACTAGATTTGTAATGTAGGTTTGTTGAGGAGTGATGAATTGATGAATTGATGAATTGATGAGTTGATGAAATAAATAGTAGGTCGCTGAGTGATCCCGATGGCAATCGGGATTGTATCGAAGCGCCGGGTTTAGAATTGATAAGTTGATGAATTGAATAATGAACACTGAACAAGGATTAACGATTTTAGATATAGAAACATTTAGATAAAAGTCAATATATTCTTAAATCTAAAATCAGAAATCCTTGTTCGATATTTATTTTGTTCATCATTTTTTTTATTGTTGACACCACTTATTCCAAAATATAATCCTGCACCAAAATTTCTGCCGGAATATGAAGTGCTGTACTTATTTTTCTAATCATATCTAATGTCAATTTTCGCTTTTTATTTAATATCTCACTTACCCGGCTTTTAAATCCAACTACTTCTGCGAGATCTTTTTGTTTCATGCCCATTTGTTCCATTCTAAACTTAATGGCTTCAATAGGATCCGGCATTTCAATCGGAAAGTGCTCACTTTCATATTTATCAATTAAAATTGACAAAATTTCCAATTCATCACCTTCCTTTGTTCCTTTTTCGGCATCAAAAATTTGTTCAAGCCGTTTGAGAGCTTGTTGATAATCTTTTTCGTTTTTTATAGGTTTTATTTTCATAATTCGTTTGCGTTAATTTTATCATATTCTGCATGTGTTCCAATAAAAAGTATCCACGATATTTGAAAATCAAAATTTATTTTAACAATCAATCTGTATTTATTTCCTTTAATATTAAACACTATTTTATTGTCCTTTAAAATACTAGCACTTGGATATTCTGATTTTAGTTCATTTATGTTTTTCCAATGAGCTTTCTCCATTTCACGATACCACGATTTTAGCTGCTGTTCACAATCAGCATGCTCTTTCCAAAATTCTCGCAGTGTCCTTCTGGCAATAACTCTCACTTAACAAAATTTATATTGCAAAGATAATAAAAAAGTTCCCAATTCGGTAATTTTACGTAATTTTTCTAAACTTGATAAGAAAAGTTTTTTTAAGATATTTGCTTTGTTCTGGTTTTTGTTAAATTGAGAAGCAGGTCATTGAGTGATTCCGATGACAATCGGGATTGTATCGAAATGACCGGTGGCTTCGGTACAACACGCCTTCGTCGTGCCACTCAGCCACCTTTAACACCTCGCATCATCGTGATTTTTGTTGACTTTTTGAGTCAACCTATTTCAGGACAAGTCACACAGAAAAAAATCTAAAATCAAATTTCTAATTTCCATACAATTCTATCGTATATTTGCAGTAAATTCAAAAAAAATGCCATCAAAAGAAAAAGTTGTCGTTGGTTTGTCCGGTGGTGTCGATTCGAGTGTCGCTGCCAAACTGCTTATCGATGAAGGTTACGAAGTTATGGGCGCTTTTATGCTCAACTGGGACGATACCCGCTATACCATAACCGACGAAATGCAATGGATTAAAGACAGTGAAGATGCCCGCAAAGTAGCGGAAGCGCTGGACATTCCTTTTGAAATTTTTGATTTTAAAAAAAAGTATTTCAAACGCGTGGTCGATTATATGTTTCGCGAATACGAACGTGGTCGTACGCCCAATCCGGATATTTTGTGTAACCGCGAAATCAAATTTGATTTGTTTTGGGAAGAAGCCAAAAAATACGGTGCCGATTTTGTAGCAACAGGACATTATGCCCGTAAAGGACAAACAGAAAAAGACGATAAAACTTACTATCGCCTGCTTGCCGGTGTGGACCCCAAAAAAGACCAAAGTTACTTCTTAGCGCAGCTCAACCAAGAGCAACTCAAACACGCTTTGTTTCCCATAGGCGAACTCGAAAAACCGGAAGTACGGCGTATTGCCAAAGAAGCACAATTTGTAACGGCAGAAAAACGCGACAGTCAAGGGCTTTGTTTTGTAGGGAAAGTCAATCTCCCTGATTTTTTGCGCCAACAACTCGCACCTAAAGAAGGCTATATCATCGTTATCCCGAAAGAATATTATGAGCAATTTGAAACACCCGAAAACTTTGAAAACGAACGTCAACGCTTGGAATATTTAGGTCGTACCTACGACTATAAACCCGAAGACGGCAAAGTTGTAGGCAAACACCAAGGCGCGCATTATTTTACCAAAGGACAGCGTAAAGGTTTGAATATCGGAGGGTTTAAACAACGAACTTTTGTCATCGACACCGATGTCGTTAACAACATAGTTTATATCGGGGAACATTACACCCACCCCGGTTTATATCGTAGTGCCTTAAAAATTTCTAATGAAGAACTACATTGGGTTCGCCCTGATATGGCACTCAAACCCGGCGAAACCATGGACGTTGATGTCCGCTACCGCCACCTGCAACCTTTACGT
>JALVKK010000217.1 GCA_027033875.1 Flavobacteriales bacterium | reverse complement strand
CAACATGGGGTCTTTGTGTTTCAACGATTTTTCCTAAATTACAAACACGTTCTTGGGTTACAAATGTTAAAAAATACATACCATTTCCGGAATAATCCCAACCGGGTAAACGATGCGATTTAATTCGATATTTATTTTTATATTTTTCCAACGGTTTGTATCTTTTTTCTAATTCAACAAATTACTACAATAACTCCGTAACTTCATTTCTGATATAAGCCAAACCGATTTTGGTCGGGAGTTCGTCATTAGCAGAACGTTCCAATAACATATTTTGTAAGTCGGAAGCTGTTTGTACCGACGCATCCTCTGAAGTTTGTTTGATAAACATCAACATGGCATTTTTTGAGGTTACAATCATGTCCCAACATTTGTCGGATACATAAATTTGTTGGCTCAAATTGTGTTCAAACTCACTTTGAATTTGAAAAACCAAAGACATCTCAAATTGTTGTTTATCCTCGTTGTCAGGTTTGATATGTTGGAGTAATTTGGCAGGAGAAATGCGTTCTAAAAACAATGCCAAACGCTCATAAGCCTGCAGACGTACCGGCAAAGCGTGTTTTTTGAGGTCGGCTTTGGCTTTGAGCAATTGTTTTTTCTCCTCGTAACGATAAAAACGGTTTAAAAAATAGTAAGTAGTATAGCCGGTAACAGCAGCCGGCAAGGCGTATTTAAGTCCTTCAATAATTTGAGCAAAATAATCCATAGCAAATAAGTTTTGCTACAAATTTAAGCTAAATTTTACGAACCTAAAAAGACCAACTTGTGATTTTATACCGCTTCCAATTCCAAAATAAAATGAGATTGTCGAAAATCGGCATGAAAAACCATCTTTTCACTTGTCAATTCTTTGATACGGCACTTGACATTCTCGCCTTCAATAGTTACAGAAAAAGTTTTAGGGCTTAAAAACTTATATTTGAATTTATCAACCCTGTTACCATACAAAGCGTAGATGTGATATTCGCTAAAAACGATTTCAACATCTTCAAAATTTGCCTCGTCAGTAACTATTCCGGTTTCCAAAATGCTTTTCAAATGCCATTTGGTCGAAATAATTTGTTGTATTCGCTTCTGAAAAGAATCTTTATTTTCGTAAATACTTGGATTTTTTTGTGGTATGCTGATTGACATTTTCATATAAACACAAATACAAAAATCTTGCCAAAACGCAAGTTGTTAAAGAAAATATTAAATATTTTTTCTGCAAATATACTAGTTTCCACTAATTCACAAATACCGGTCATCATTAGTGCATTAGCGGCATTAAGTCAACACCTATTAAGCGAAAATCATTAAATTTGCCATAGAATCAAACAAAATGAATCAAAAAACCTTCAAATACGTTATCGGACTGATGAGTGGCACGTCACTAGACGGCTTGGATTTAGCATATATCAAATTCAATTTGAACAATTTACAAAATTTTGAGATTCTCACAGCCGAAACCATAGCGTATGATACAAAATGGCAAACAGATTTAAAAAATGCTTATGAAATGTCAGCAGTAGAACTGGCACATCTTGATGCTCAATATGGAATTTATTTAGGCGAGCGAATAAATGCTTTTGTCAAACGGCATCATATTGTCAAGATTGATTTAATCGCCTCACACGGGCAGACGATTTTTCACCGTCCCGGAGCCGGTTATACGACCCAAATAGGAAGTGGGGCGCATATCAATGCCGTTACGGGTATCAAAACTATTTGTGATTTTCGCACACAAGATGTCGCTCTCGGTGGTCAAGGGGCGCCGTTGGTACCTGTCGGTGACCGGTATTTGTTCGGACAATATGATTACTGTTTAAACATCGGCGGATTTGCTAATATTTCTTTTGAAAAAAACGGCAAACGTCTTGCCTACGATATTTGTCCGGCAAATATTGTTTTAAATCATTATGTCGGTAAATTAAATCTTCCTTATGATGACAAAGGGCAATTAGCTGCTTCGGGAAAAATTAATGCGGAATTGCTAGAGACTTTAAACCGTTTGGATTATTATCAAACAGAAAAACCAAAATCGTTAGGTTGGAAGTTCGTAACAGATAAGATTTTACCTCTTATTGATTCTTTCTCGTTGAAAATCAACGATATATTAAAAACTTATGTGGAACATATCGCCATACAAATAGGTCGGAAAACAACCGGTGGCACTTTGTTAATAACAGGCGGTGGCGCACACAACGATTACTTGATGCAACAAATTGACAAGCATACCACCTCAAAAGTTATCATACCGGACAAAATATTGGTTGACTACAAAGAAGCCTTGGTTTTCGGACTACTCGGATTGCTCAAAGAACAAAATAACATAAACATTTTATCAAGTGTTACAGGTAGCAGAATAGACCATAGTAGCGGAGTGGTTTTTGACGCTTTTAAAAGTCAACAATAAAACTTATCTTTGCAAAACTTGAAAAAAAAAACTCAATAATATAATATATGAAAATAGCGCTTATCAAAGAACGCAAGAATCCACCTGACCGACGAGTCGTACTTACACCGGCACAAGCCAAAGAACTAACCGACCTGTATTCTGATTTGAAAATTATAGTCGAAACTTCCGATTTGAGAGCATATTCGGATGCAGAGTACAGAGACGCCGGTATCAAAGTTGTAGAAGATGTCGCTGACGCCGATGTTTTGTTAGGTGTAAAAGAAGTGCCTGTTGCGGCTTTAATTCCAAACAAAACCTATTTTTTCTTTTCTCATACCATCAAAAAACAACCATATAACCGTAAATTATTACGGGCTATTTTAGATAAAAATATCACTTTTTACGATCACGAAACCCTTGTTGATGATAAAGGTATGCGTTTGGTCGCCTTCGGCTATTACGCCGGCGTAGTCGGTACTTATAATACCATTAGAACTTACGGTAAAAAATCCGGCTTGTTTGATATTCCGCGAGCTATCGATTTGAAAGACAAAGCCGAACTGATAAAAACCTTAAAAAGTATCAAAAGTTTGATACCCCCCATCAAAATTGTTTTGACCGGAAAAGGTCGCGTTGGTAACGGTGCCAAAGAAATTTTAGATGCTATGAGACTTAGAGAAGTATCTCCCCAATCCTTTTTAAAAGACCGTTTTAACGAACCGGTTTACACCCAAATTGACGTGGATTGGTACAACAAACACAAAGAAGGTAAAGTCTTTGATTTTCAAGAGTTTTTTACGCACCCCGAAGGTTTTTACGGCGATTTTGAAAAATTTACAAAAGTGTCCGATGTATATATAGCCGGACATTTTTACGGTCAAGGAGCGCCTTACATTTTAACCCGTGAACACCTACTCGCCCCTGACAACAAAATAAAAGTTGTAGGTGATATCAGTTGTGATATAGGCGGACCGGTAGCTACCACTATCAAAGCTTCAAGCATTGCCGACCCCATTTACGGCTACGACCCTGTTACCGGCAAAGAAACAGATTATAAAAAAGAAAACGCCATTGCTTGTATGACGGTAGATAATCTTCCCAATGAAATAGCCCGTGACGCTTCGGAAGGTTTTGGTCAAAATTTTGAAAAACATATTATTCCCGCTTTCTTTAACGGTGATAAAGACGGTATTTTAGCCCGCGCCAAAATGACGGAAAACGGACGATTGACGGAACGGTTTAAATATTTACAGAATTACGTTGACGGGAAAGAATAAGAATTATTGCCCTATATATATTCTCCTAATCTATCAAACATCAAGTTTTCTTATGTTTCTTTTTGGCTGCCGGAAATAATACATTGTTGAGAATCAGACGATAACCCGGAGAAGTCGGGTGTAAATCCAGTTCTGTTTTAGGGTCCCCGACACGATGACTGTAATCTTCGGGATCATGTCCGCCGTAAAAAGTAAACATACCTTTTCCTTTAACTCCGTGAATATAACGAGCTTCTCCGTTGATTTTATTTTCAGCCAATATGATAATATTCGGTTTGATTAATTGGCGGTCAAAAGCTGTGGTCTGTCCCATAAAACCTTTAATCATTATGGTATGGTCTTGTGTCAGCATAGTCGGCACAGGATCCCATTTTGCAGAGAACTCATTCAATTCAAAATAATCCGTTTCTTTGGGAATTTTGCGTTTGGTCGTCGTATCGATATTTGAAAACTCGTAAACCATGGGATTAGATTCTAAAATAAAATCGGTAAATGCAAAAGTTTTTGAATAATCGAGTTTTGATTGGTAACCGGGTTCTGACGGGTCGCCGTCAAACATCGGTTCGCAAATATCTACGCCGTCGGCTGCCAAAGCAATATCAAAAGAATCCGTAGCCGAACACATAGCAAACATAAAACCGCCTCCGATGACATAATCTCTGATTTTTTTGGCAACAGCCAGTTTTAGTTGAGATACTTTGTTATACCCCAATCGATGAGCCAATTCTTCTAATTCTTTCTTGCGTTTGATATACCATGGAGCCGTATGAAAGGCTGCATAAAAACGCCCGTATTGTCCGGTAAAATCTTCGTGATGCAAATGTAGCCAATCGTATTTCAGCAACTTATCACTTAATACTTCTTCATCATAGACTATATCATACGGAATTTCCGCATACGACAATACCAAAGTAACGGCATCGTCCCACGGCGCATTGTCTTTGGGAGAATAGACGGCTATTTTAGGAGCTTTTTCAAGAATAACAGCTTCCATATTCTTTGAAGGAGAACTGATGTCTTTTAAGATTTGAACAGCTTGATCTTCCATAATCAATTCAAAATCAACAGCTCTAATTTGACATTCTTCTTTAATTTGCTCATCAAAAGGAATCAAAAACGAACCGCCGCGATAATTGAGTAACCATTTTACTTTGATATGCTGCTGTAAGGCTTTGTAAACAATACCGTAAGATTTCAAATGATTATGCTGGTTTTCGTCCATTGGAATAAAAATAAATTTGGCAAACGAGTTTTGCCAAACCATCAGCAGCATAATTATCAGCAAAAAATATTTAGAACGGCAAATTATTTTCATCTTGTGTATCGTTTGAGTATTTCTCGAAATTGTCAGCGCTAATATCATTATTAGGACTGACATCGTTAATTTTAGATTCCAATATATATTCTCTTAAAGCATTCAGTTCCGAAAAACGTCCGAATTTGGCTTCAAAACGCATTCTAATCCGTCCGGTTTTACCGTTACGATGCTTTGCGATAATGAATTCCGCTTGATCCTGAGTCGGTTCGTCATCTTCCCATATTTCTAAATCATAATATTCCGGACGATATATAAAACTCACAATATCAGCATCTTGTTCAATAGCTCCCGATTCACGCAAATCTGACAATTGCGGTCGTTTATGACCTTTTTTATCGGTTCGTTCTTCAACTTTACGAGACAATTGCGAAAGAGCAATAATCGGAATGTTCAGTTCTTTTGCCAAAGCCTTCAAATTTCGCGAAATGGTCGAAATCTCCTGTTCGCGGTTTCCGGATTTGTTATTGACTTGTGCCGTCATCAACTGCAAATAATCAATTATCAAAATCCCAATATTTTCAACTCTTTTGAGTTTGCGGGCTTGTGAGCGCAAATCAAATACGGACAACATACTCGAATCATTGATAAATATCGGTGCATCGGCTATATTATTCATTTTACTGTTGAGCAAATTCCATTCCACATCCGATAACTTTCCACTACGAAATTTATCTGCCGATATCTCTGTTTCGATGGCAAATAAACGTTTAATCAATTGGTCGGAAGTCATTTCAAGATTAAAAATAGCCACCGGGACTTTATGATCAACCGCCATATTGCGTGCCATAGACAAGACAAAAGCCGTTTTACCCATACCGGGACGAGCTGCAATGATAATTAAATCACCGTTTTGCCAACCGGAAGTATAATCGTCTAACGAAGGAAAACCGGTCGAAATACCACTCAAACCTTCTTGTTTGGCCAATTGTTCCAATTGCTCTTTAACATCCGTAACGACTTTGTCAATTTTAGAACTATTAGTTTTCAAACTTCCTTGTGATACTTCAAATAATTCTTGTTCGGCTTTATCGAGCAAATCGAGTACATCAACGGTTTCGTCATATGCTTTTTCGATAGTCTCACCCGAAATTTCTATCAATCGCCGTTTGACGTACATCTGTAACACAATGCGGGCGTAATACTCAATATGAGCGGCGGTTGTAACCAAATTGGATAAAGTAATCAAATAATATTCCCCTCCTATTTGTTGCAGAGTACCGCGTTTTTTCAATTCTTCGGTTACAGTTAATATATCGATAGGTTTGCCTTGATTAAATAAGTCGTTAATCGTAGAAAAAATCTCTTGATGTTCGGGTAAATAAAAAGTTTCTCCTTCCAACAACTCAATTACTTCATCGACGCCACGCTTATCAATCATCATAGCGCCCAATATCGCTTTTTCCAAATCTACAGCCTGCGGTGGTAGCTTTGCTTGCGGTAAAGCGGTACTTATTGGTGTTTGCTTGACTATTCTTTTATCTTTCTTTTCGGATTTTTCCATTCTATTAATTTTGGTATCAATTATGATTTATTCTTTTTTCGTGCATATAAATACAATGAATGACTCTCTATTTCGATGTCCATTGCCTCTTCAAAATCTTTTTTTATTCGTTCAATTCGCGGATCACAAAATTCGATAATTTGAAAATCATCGAGCATGATAATATGATCGTGATTTCGGTTAAAATAACTTTTTTCGTAAAAAGCCTGTACTTTGCCGAATTGATGTTTTCGTACCAAACCGGCTTCCAATAATAACTCAAGTGTATTGTAAATCGTAGCTTTACTGACCCTAAATTGTTTTTCTCTAAATAATTTATACAAAAAGTCGATATCAAAATGCTCGTTCAATTGGTATATTTCTTCCAAAATAGCATATCTTTCGGGGGTTTTTCTCTGTTGATTGTTTTCGAGAAATTCCGTTAGTTTGTTTTTAACGACCTCTATTTCTTGACGATAAGTTTTCTTTTGTGATATTTCTTTATGTTCTGACATAGGCTTTTTGTCTTTTTTTCAAAATATAAAATTACTATATTTTTATCTTACCTGTCCAATATATCATCAAAAATTATTATTTTTTATCAACTTTTCATTAACACTTTCGTGTAAATTTTATCAGCATACAAGTTAATGCAGAAAAATTGAAACTTCTTGTAACAAAACATCATATAAAATGGCAAAGGCGGTAAAAATTTCGTTGAAAATACAGCACCTCGTCGCATCAGTTTACCGGTTTGACTCAATAACGAGAGTTGAAATACAATAATAATAATTATTCTTGCAAAAAATTGATGGTTTTATTAAAAAAAATAACCGGTTGTTCGGCATGTATCCAGTGTCCGCTTTTGGATATTTGAACAATCATTGAATTAGGAAAATGTGCTTTAATCAAATTGAAATCTTCAGATAATATATAAGGCGAATCTGCTGCTTTTACAAACAATGCCGGAATCCGGCTCACTTGCATTGGAGGTAATGCTTCGCCCAATTCTTGCAATGATTCGGACAAAACAGACATATTTGCCTTCCAAACAAAGCTTTTGTTTTCGTCTCGTGCTAAATTCTTTAAAATAAATCGTACAATTGCAGGCGAGTCTATATATTGTAATACATATTGTTCCAATTCCCGACGTGAACTGAAACTACTTAAATCAATTTTTTTTATGGCATCAAAAATAAAATGATGATGTGGCGGATATTTTTTTGGAGCTATATCTACTACTATAATTTTTCGTAACAAATCGGGGTATTGCAAAGCAAAAAACATAGCCGTTTTACCTCCCATGGAATGTCCCAACAAATCAAAGTCTTTTAACTCATACGCCGATACATAATTATACAAATCTTCAACCATATCATCATAGGTCATATCGTCATCGTGAAAACTTTTACCGTGATTGCGTTGATCTATCAAATGTACTTCATAAGCATTCTCGGCATACTGACGTCCCAGTGTTATCCAATTATCTCCCATTCCCAATAAACCGTGTAAAATCAATAGCGGTTTACCTTTTCCTAATATTTTTGAATGTAAAATATGCATAAAAAAATATTAGCCCTCGTTATTATTGCTTAATCTTTGTTTGTACATTCCGATAACATTTTCCATACCGTAAATCAAAGATTCCACAACCAAAGCATGCCCGATGGAAACTTCGGCAAGATGCGGCAGGTTTTGTTTAAAAAAAGCAATATTTTGCAAGTTTAAATCGTGTCCCGCATTAATGCCCAAACCCAATTGATGCGCCAAACCCGCAGCATCGGCAAATTTGCGGACTTCCCCCGTATTTCCTTTGATATATTCCGATGCGTATGATTCAGTATATAACTCAATTCGGTCGGTTCCGGTAGCAACCGCCCCTTCCACCATTTTTAAATCGGGATCAACAAAAATAGATGTTCTAATACCGTTTTGTTTAAATTCCGAAATAATTTCTTGTAAATATGCTCGATGCTTTACGGTATCCCAACCGTGATCGGAAGTTAATTGTGCGGGATCGTCCGGAACCAATGTAACTTGTTCCGGCTTAACAGCTATGACTAAATCTATAAATTTAGGAATAGGATTACCTTCAATATTAAACTCCGTATTGACAACCGGACGTAAAGCGTAAGCATCTGCATAACGAATATGCCTTTCATCGGGACGCGGGTGAATAGTAATCCCATCCGCACCGTAATCCTGCGCCCGTTTGGCAAATTCCAAAACATCGGGAAAATTACCACCTCGTGCATTTCGCAAAGTTGCTATTTTATTGATATTGACACTTAACTTTGTTTTCATAACAAACTTTTTATTTTATCAACAAATATTTCAGGTGGTCTTATAGGTTTACCGTCAACACCGGCAAAGACCAATACCACTTCGGCTTCAGTTGTTTTTTGACCGGCTTCATTATAAATTTCATAACCGAATGCCAAACGAACACCTTTTAAATATTTGACATAAGTTTTCAGACTAATCAATTCATCAAATGTCAACGGCATAAAATATTTGGTTTGCAAAGAATAAACCGGCAAAATATAGCCGTCTTTTTCCATCTGTTTATACGAGATACCGATTTGGTGCATCAGTGCAATACGCCCCATCTCATAGTATTGCGCGTATATACTATGGTGAATATAACCCATTTGATCGGTTTCGGCGTAACGGGTTTTGAACTTCAATTCATGACATTTTTCTTTCATTTTTTCTTTTCATTATCGACAATTAGATAAAACAAAAGTATGATAATTTTTTGTAAATAACAGCATTTTTTTACGATATGAATAATAGTTAAAAATTTATAAAAAAACAAGTAAAAAAAATTTTTTTTATCCAAAATTTTGTTTCAAATTTGCAGTTACAAAAACAACCAATTTACTCTGATTACAAACAGTTAACCTTATAACCGTCTATGAATCAAGCGCTTAACATTTGGAACAAATGCTTATCTTTTATCAAGGATAATATTGACGATGCAGCCTATGAGACTTGGTTCAAACCTTTGGTTCCCATTGATTTTAAGGATAATAAATTAAAAATTCAACTCCCGAGCAAATTTTATTACGAATGGATTGAAGACAAGTATTGGCAACTTTTAAAAATTGCTTTGACCAAATATGCCGGAGCAGATGCGCAGTTGATTTATCGCATCAAAATGAGTGCCGATGCCGATAACAAACAAAAACATTTGATGGATGTACCGAGTTCCAATCGTCCTCGGGTCGAAGTTAGGAACCGTAAAACAACCAAAAATCTTGTTCCGGAAATAAAAAATCCGTTTGCATTTCCCGGAATCAAAAAGATTAACATAGATTCGAATCTAAATCCGAATTATAATTTTGATAATTTTGTCGAAGGTGCTTCCAATCGTTTGGCTCGCAATGCTGCAATGGCCGTTTCAAAAAAACCGGGGGGTACATCATTCAATCCGTTATTGGTATATGGTGATGTCGGTTTGGGTAAAACCCATTTGGCTAATGCCATAGGCGTAGAAGTCAAAAGCCGTTTTCCGGATAAAACCGTTTTGTACGTTTCTACCGAAAAATTCATTCAACAATATTCAACTGCTACGGAACGTAACAATCGAAATGATTTTATCCATTTTTATCAAATGATTGACGTTTTGATAGTCGATGATATTCAATTTTTGTCCGGCAAAAAAGGAACACAAGATGTATTTTTCCATATTTTTAATCATTTACATCAAAACAAAAAGCAAATTATTTTAACCGCAGACAAATCGCCGGTTGATATGCAAGATATCCAACAAAGACTACTATCCCGCTTCAAATGGGGACTGTCAGCCGAATTGCAAAAACCGGACTATAAAATGCGAAAACAAATTATTCTCAATAAATTATTTAATGACGGTGTTGAACTTCCCGAAAATGTTATTGAATTTATCGCAAAAAGCATCAAAACCAATATTCGCGAATTGGAAGGCATTATTATCTCCTTAATTGCCCATGCTTCTTTTGATCATAAAGAAATAAATTTGGAATTGGCACAAGAAATCGTTCAAAACTATGTCAAACAAACCAAAAAAACTTATTCCATTAAAATGATACAAGAGATTGTCGGTAAATATTTTAATGTCGAAATTGAAGATATCCAATCCAAATCACGTAAACGAGATATCGTTCAAGCCCGTCAATTTGCTATGTATTTTGCCAAAAAAATCACCAATAAACCCTATGCGGAAATAGGTAAACAAATAGGTAATCGTAACCACGCTACCGTTTTGCACGCTTGTAAAACCATCGACGGACTAAAAAAAATAGATAAAGATTTCAATCGTTTTTACAAAGATTTAGAAATTCAATTTTCTTTATAACAAGCTATTTTTCGTAACTTTGCCTCAATTTTAATTTGTATATTCATTCTATGCCGAAAAAAAAACGAGTATTAATGGTTTGTCTCGGAAATATCTGTCGATCGCCTTTGGCAGAAGCATTGTTGCGTCAAAAAGTTGATTCTGAAAAAGTTGTCGTCGATTCTGCCGGATTAGATAGTTATCACGTAGATGAAGCACCCTGCAAAACTTCACAAGATATAGCCAAAGAACACAATTTGGACATTTCCGGATTGCGAGCAAGAGCTTTTGAGACTGCTGATTTTGAACGATTTGACTACATATACATCATGGACGATTATAATTGGGAATTGATTAAATCGCAAGCCGGTAATCAAAAAGACTTACAAAAAGTAGATTTTATTCTCAATGAAATTTTTCCCGGTGAAAATATGTCGGTTCCCGATTCTTACGGTAAAGGCAGAAATGCTGCCAAACTTGTCTATGATATGCTCGATAAAGCTACAACCGCTATCGCTCAAAAACTACAATCTTGAAAAAAGCTACACTATTTTTAATTCCCACCACATTAGGTGATGCGCCAATCAATGAAATATTACCGGATATTGTCAAACAAACAATTTCACAATTAACCTATTTTATAGTCGAAAACGAAAAAACAGCCAGACGCTTTATCAAACGCATTTGCCCCCACAAAAAACAATCGGAAATCGTTGTTTTTCAACTTAATAAACATAATAAAACAGCAAATTTACAAGAATATATCACACCTTTGCTTCAAGGAAAAGATACCGGCTTGTTATCAGAATCCGGTTTGCCTGCCGTAGCTGACCCGGGTAGTTTAATCGTTGCACTGGCGCATCAAAACAATATTGTCGTAAAACCTCTAACCGGTCCTTCTTCTCTGATGTTGGCTTTGATGAGTTCGGGTCTCAACGGTCAAAAATTTTCATTTGAAGGCTATCTGCCCAAAGAATCATCGGAACTAAAGCGCAAGATTAAACTCTTAGAACAATTGTCTCTTAAAAACAATTGCGCCAAAATCTGTATCGAAACCCCTTATCGCAATCAAAAATTGCTGCAATCTTTATTAAAATTCTTACACCGCGACACCTTGCTTTGTATCGCTTGTGATTTAAGCCTTTCTACTGAATTTATTAAGACTTTGCCGGTCAAAAAATGGTCAAATAATCTACCTGATTTACATAAACGTCCGACAGTCTTTATCTTTCAAGCTCAATAGAACGGAAATTGGAATGATTTTTGATGTTTTTTTATAAAATTTAATTTATGAAAATCAAGGTTTTATCTGTAATTATAGGATTCACATTGTTTCTAACCTCTTGTTCGTCAACCAAAATTGACTATGATAAATCGATTGATTTTAGTCAATATCACACTTTTGCTTTTTTTAAAAAAGGTTTGAACCACTTAAAAGTCCCACTCAAAAAGAAACGATTTATCGTACGAACCATTTCGGAAGCTATGTTACAAAAAGGCTTTACCAAATCGAGCCACCCCGATTTGATAGTCAATATATTTACCAAACTACACGACAGAATTGATGTATATCCCGGCTACTATCATCCGTATCATCCTTTTCGTCGTTATCGTCGTGCGCGTATAGAAAAAACAAAAGAAGGTACTTTTTATATAGACATAGTTGATGTAAAACAAAAAAAAGTTATTTGGTCCGGCAGTCGCTATATCAACTTAAGGGGCAATGACTATAAAAAATTTAAAACAGCTATCTATAAACTTTTGGAAAACTTTCCGCCTGAAAAATAATATTTTGATTTGAAATGCTTATTTTTGTCCTAAAAAATGACAAAAACAGCTCTCGTAACCGGTGCAACCTCCGGTATAGGTCTGGCAACTGCCAAATTATTAGTAAAAAACGGCTTTAAAGTTATCATAACCGGTCGGCGCAAAGACCGATTGGAACAACTAGTTGATGAATTAGGCGATAATGCCTATCCCTTAAATTTTGACATCAGAGATAACAAACAAGTTCAAAAAGCCATAAACAGCCTGCCTGAAACTTGGCAAACTATTGATTTACTGATTAATAATGCCGGATTAGCCGCCGGATTGGAACCTCTACATAAAAATCTCATTGATGATTGGGAACAGATGATTGATACCAATATCAAAGGTTTGTTATACATCACTAAAATCATTTCTCAACAAATGGTCAAAAGGCAGTCGGGACAAATTATCAATGTCAGTTCCATTGCCGGTAAAGAAGCTTATGGCAAAGGTGCCGTATATTGCGCCACAAAGCACGCCGTAGAAGCCCTGACCAAAGCCATGCGTATAGACTTCAATCCGTATAATATTAAAGTCGGTAGTGTTTCGCCCGGTGCTGTTGAAACTGAATTTTCTATAGTCCGACTTAAAGATCTTAAAGCCAATCAAAAAGTTTATGCCGGCTACCAGCCATTAGCGGCTAAGGATATTGCAGATGCCGTAGTATATATGGCAACCCGTCCGGCACATGTCAATATTGCTGATATATTAATCTTACCGACTGCACAAGCAAACGCAACTGTTTTTAACAAAAAAAATTGATTAGATATTTACAAAATTAGTCCGTAAATTTGAAACTTTAAATACTAAAAATAAGCTTACTATGAATACAAAAAATAAAGGTTTTGATACCAAATTGATCCATGCCGGCGACTTTCACGACGAGTTCGGTTCGGCAGTAACACCAATTTATCAGACATCTACATTTGCTTTTAAAAATGCCGATCAAGGTGCCGCTCGTTTTGCCGGTGAAGAGCAAGGCTATATTTATACCCGCATCGGTAATCCGACCATCAGTGCTTTGGAAGATAAGCTCGCAGATCTGGAAAACGGTTACAAAGCAGTGGCATTTGCTTCCGGAATGGGCGCCGTTAGTGCATTGTATGCTGCAACACTCAAAGCCGGTGATCATATGATAGGTTCGGAAGCTATGTATGGTCCGTCAAGGGCGGTTATGGAAAGTTTTTTTAAAGATTTCGGCATAGCATCTACCTTTGTGGATACATCGAAAATTGAAGATATCAATGCAGCTATCAAACCTAATACAAAATTGATTTATGTAGAATCGCCTACCAATCCCACTATGGTCTTGACTGACATCAAAGCCGTATCGGATTTGGCTCACCAACACGGTATTTTAATGGGGGTTGACAATACTTTTTCGAGTCCGTATATTCAAAAACCTTTGGATTTGGGCGCTGATATCGTCTTACACTCACTAACCAAATTTATCAACGGACACGCAGATATAGTCGGTGGCGCTCTGATAGCCAAAGACAAAGATGTATATGCCCGATTGCGTAAAACTATGGCGTATTTCGGTGCCAATATGGACCCGCATCAAGCCTATATGGTAATTCGTGGTGTTAAAACACTCTCGCTTCGCGTAGAACGCGCATCCGAAAATGCTATGAAAGTAGCCGAATACTTGGAAAAACATCCCAAAATTGCTTGGATAAAATATCCCGGATTAGAGTCTTATCCTCAATACGAATTAGCTAAAAAACAAATGAAATTGCCCGGCGCTATGATCAGCTTCGGCGTCAAAGGTGGTTTTAATGCCGGAAAAATTTTAATGGATAATGTCAAATTGGCTTTATTAGCTGTGTCGTTAGGTGGCGTTGAATCGCTGATTCAACACCCTGCTTCTATGACTCACGCCGCTATGACCAAACAAGCCCGTGAAGAAGCCGGTATTACCGACGAACTGGTACGTTTTGCCGTCGGTATCGAAAATGTAGAAGATATTATTGCCGATTTGGAACAAGCCCTAAATAAAATTTGAAATCTGAATTTGTAATTTTGAAATAAAAAAAATTCCGTTGTCGCGGAATTTTTTTTATTTCATTTATAAACAATCTCAACAGTATCCAAAGGCTTGATGTCGATAACCGAATCTTTGAGTATAACTAAATCGCCGTCAATTTCCAATACGTTATACGAGTTTTTCAAATCTATTTTCAAACGGTTGATTTTGGTATAAAAATTCAAAAAATTAAACAATTTGAACGGGGTAAATATAAAAAACCGTTTTTTGGAAAACATTAGAAAAGGGGTTGTCAGTAATGCAAGCGGTAAAATCAATAAAGAAGAAATAAAATATTTAAAAGGTCCTTTTGATAAAATCCCGATTCGTAACATTTCGGATAAATGAATATGTAACGCATCAAACATATTGCCGGCTGAAAACAAAAAAATGAAATCATTTAGCTTATAAACAGTCTGTTTTTTTGTTGTAAGCATCTCCCCTGCTTCAATTTTTTCAAGTGTTTTGGACAGTTTTGGAACCAAATGCCGTTTGGCAATGACATTAAACGAGCCTTTGGCGTCAATTATAATTTTGGGTTTGGATTGCCCCGAAAAAATAATATATTCTATAATTCGTCGCAATAAGCCGTCGCCTCCGCTAACTATCACATAATCAACACCTAATAATGGCACGTCATAAAATTCTTGTTCCGTAAGATTCAGTACCTCGTGATTTGAGAGTGAAAGTTTTGTATTAATTGCAATAAACTTCATTTTGTCATTATGCTTTGAAACAGCTAAAATACTAATTTTTATGCTAGTACCGTAAAAGTTGCATTTACTAATTGAACTTACGCACTCACAAATTCGCTTTTTGCAAACTTACAAGCGAAAATGACGTGATACATCAATAATTATCTTATTTTTGATACTTAAAACCGGTTTGGTTATGCAAAACTTTAATATTCCAGCATCTAAAAGTGTTTCCAATCGTTTGTTGATTTTACAACATCAGTATCCATCGTTGAAAATCAACAACTTATCAACATCTCAGGATACAATTGCTTTGCAAACGGCTTTGCAACAAATCGGAACATACAAGCAACATATTTCACTCAATATCGGACAAGCCGGTACGGCAATGCGTTTTTTAACGGCATTGTTGAGCAACATTGAAGGTAAAACTTTTGTCTTGGACGGCAGTATCCGTATGCGTCAACGCCCTGTTAAAATATTGGTCGATGCATTGCGTTCATTGGGCGCAGATATTACATATTTGCAAAACAACGGCTATCCTCCTCTGCAAATCACCGGTAAAAGATTAAACGGAAATAAAATTAGTATTGCTCAAAATGTCAGCAGTCAATATATCTCCGCCTTGTTATTGATAGGCTCTAAACTGCCTGAGGGCTTAAGCCTTTACCTCAAAGGCAAACAAGTGTCAAAACCTTATGTGCAAATGACAATTTCCATTTTAAATATGCTCGATATTGGCACAGAACAATCCGACGGAATTATTAAAGTTTTGCCGGCAAAACACATAGCCAAACAAAAAATAAACATTGAAAGTGATTGGTCGTCCGCTTCTTATTTTTATGGTGCTATGGCAATTTTGAGACGACCACAAATATCTTTATCGACCTTTGATCGTCATTCCTTGCAAGGTGATCACAAAATTGCAGAATATTTTCAAAATTTCGGTATTAAAACCTGTTTTGAACACAATGGTAAAATCATCTTACAACCGGATAAAACATATCAAAAACCGGATTTTTTAAGTTTTGATTTGCTTGACACACCCGATTTGGCGCAAACATTGGCAGTTACCTGCTTGGCAATGGGTATCAAATGCCGTCTTACCGGCTTGCAAACTTTACGCATCAAAGAGACTGATCGTTTATTTGCTTTAAAAAACGAAATGCAAAAACTCGGGGCGGATATAGCCGTTACAAAAGACAGTTTGAGTATTATCTCACCTTATATCAAACAAACAAATGTCAGCATAGAGACTTACGACGACCACCGTATGGCGATGAGTTTTGCTATTTTGCAAAAAAAATATCCGGAAATAAATATCAAACGACCGGAAGTAACAGCCAAATCATTTCACGACTTTTGGAACATTTTTAATAACATCTGAATAAGATATCCGGACGATAAATTTTAGGCACAAACTTTGCAGATTAATTTTCAAAACTATATTTTTACAAAAAATTTAGCCTATGAATCTCAAACAAGCTATCCGTAGTTTACCCGAAAAAGGATATTTGGACATACCTGTTACAAAAAATTTAGATTTGGTAAAAGAAATAGAGCGTCTTCGCAAAGCAAAAAACGCCGTAATATTGGCGCACTATTATCAAGTACCTGAAATTCAAGATATAGCCGATTTTGTCGGGGATAGTTTGGCATTGGCACAAGCCGCCGCCAAAACCACAGCTGATATTATATTATTTGCCGGTGTTCATTTTATGGCCGAAACAGCAAAAATTCTCAATCCGGATAAGAAAGTACTTCTTCCCGACTTGCTTGCCGGTTGTTCACTGGCGGAATCCGCTCCGAAAGATAAATTTGAAGCGTTTAAAAAACAACATCCCGACCACATCGTTGTTTCTTATGTCAATACATCGGCTGATATCAAAGCACTGACTGATATTGTCTGCACATCGTCAAATGCCGAAAAAATTATCAATTCCATTCCAAAAGATAAAAAAATCATTTTTGCACCTGATAAAAATCTCGGGGCATATCTCATCAAAAAAACCGGTCGTGATATGTTGCTTTGGGACGGTGCTTGCGAAGTTCACGAAGAGTTTTCACTGGAAAAAATATTACAACTCAAAACCGAACATCCCGATGCCAAAATAATTGCTCACCCCGAATCAAGAGACTATATATTAAATATAGCCGACTACATCGGCTCTACATCAGGCTTACTCAAATATGTACAACAAAGCGATGCCAAAGAATTTATTATCGCTACCGAATCGGGTATTTTACATAAAATGGCACAAGTAGCACCGGATAAAATATTGATTCCTGCACCGCCTGAAAATGATAAAAATTCTTGTGCTTGTACCGAATGTCCGTATATGAAACGTAATACTTTGAAAAAAATATATCTGGCTTTGGAATACGAATTACCGGAAGTCAATGTAGAAGAAACACTGCGTAAAAAGGCTTTGGTATCTATTGAAAGAATGTTGGAATTAAGTTAAATATTGAAATGAAAATAAAAAGCGATATATTAGTTATAGGTTCCGGTATTGCCGGTTTATCGTTTGCCATAAAAACCGCCGAAAAATTTCCGGATAAAAAAATAACTATTATTACCAAAGGAACCAAAGAAGAATCCAATACCAAATATGCTCAAGGCGGTATCGCAACGGTATATGATTTGACCAGAGATTCGTATGAAGCACACATCAAGGATACACTGATTGCCGGTGACGGTTTGTGTGATGAAGAAGTTGTAAAAATGGTCATCACACAAGCTACCGAACGCTTAGATGAACTTTTGAAATGGGGAGTTTCGTTTGATAAAAACAAAAATGGTGAATATGATTTGGGTAAAGAAGGCGGGCATTCCAAACACCGTATTTTTCATCACAAGGATATAACCGGTTATGAAATAGAACGCTCTTTACTCAGAATTGTAAAAAATACATCGAATATCGATTTTTATGATTTTCACTACGCTATTGATTTGATTACCGAACATCAGGTTTACGGTGATCTAATCTCACTTGATTCCGACAAAACCGTTTTTGGGGCTTATGTTTTGGACGAAAAGACCAAAGACATCAAAACATTCACGGCACAATATACATTTTTGGCTACCGGCGGTAGCGGGCAGGTTTACGAGACTACCACCAATCCCTTTGTAGCCACCGGCGACGGAATCGGTATGGCATATCGTGCCAAAGCCCGCCTGTCGGATATGGAATTTATTCAATTTCACCCGACAGCTTTATATAATCCGGGCGAAAGTCCTGCCTTTTTGATTTCGGAAGCCGTACGCGGTTTCGGGGCTTACCTCCGCAACGATAAGGACGAACGTTTTATGAAAAAATATGATAAACGTTTGGAATTGGCACCGCGTGATATCGTAGCCCGTGCCATCGATACGGAAATGAAATTGCAAGGTAGTAAAAACGTATATTTAGATGTTACTCATCTGGACTATGATGCCTTTATCAAGCATTTTCCCAATATCACCAACAAATGTCGTAGTTTGAATATCGATATTCGCAAAGACTATATTCCCGTGGCACCGGCTGCACATTATATGATGGGGGGCGTAGTCGTTGATAAACAAGCGCGTACCTCTATCAAAAATTTGTATGCCTGTGGCGAAGTCAGCCGTACCGGCTTACATGGCGCTAACCGGTTAGCATCTAATTCATTATTGGAAGCACTGGTTTACTCTCATAATGCAACACAAGATATTGCCAAAAACTTTGAACAAAACTACAAATTACCCCCAATCCCCGAATGGATTGACACCAGTACCGACCGGACAATGGAAAAAATATTGATCACTCACGACCGCAACGAAGTTAAAACCATTATGAGTAATTACGTCGGTATCGTAAGGTCAAACGAACGTTTGCTTCGTGCCTTGCGTCGTTTGTATGTCTTGTATCAAGACAACAAACGCTTGTATGATCATTCGGAAATTACTACGGATCTGTTAGAATTGCGCAATTTGATTACAACTGCATACCTGATTGTAGAATTTTCAAGAAAAAGAAAAGAAAACAAAGGGGGATTTTACAGTAAAGATTTTGAAATAAGTTAACAATCTATCGATAATTAATATTTATTCAACCTTTTGCAGTTCTAAATTCGGATTGATTTTTAAGATTATACTTCCTTGATTTTCAAATCCGCTGTCGGGGGAATGTCGATACAAATAGACTTTGGAAGTTTGTTCGGTACGACCTATTTTTTGCAAACCTTCAAACAAATTGTCGGCATTTGCCGCTCTTACCAACAAATCAAAAGTGGTATCAAAACCGTTAACCGTTACAAAATCAGGTAATGTTTTGTAACGGGCTTTATATGAACCGGCAAAACCGGAATCGATTATCCGTTGCATTTTTGAAGGAAAATGATAATTCAGGTTTGATAAGAAAATGTTCATCCGGTCATTGCCGGCATTTTCATACAATTTTTTGTCGTCGAGTGTAAATAAAGTGATATTATGGTTATAATTGATGGCATTCAAAGTCGATAAGACCGTAAAAGTAAAAGAATCGTCGTCAGATAATAAAATTACGTAATTTTGTTTGGTTTTATCGATAGCTTTTTTTATATCATCTGCATAGATGGAATAACCTTTTCTGGTTTTTTTGCCTGCAATTTTGACTAGGGATACGCCTAATTGTGCCGCCAATGTATCGACCAAAACTTTTTTTCGGGGTTCATAAATAATATTTAGAGTTTTTCCGGCAATATTTTCTTTGATATAATGCAAAACGTGATTTTTCATATCACCGGCTTTTGAAGTCGTTACGATCAGATTGCGATACTTGTTTTTGCCCCGATAATTGTGTACGACAATAGGTGTATTATCGTATTCCAAAAAACGGGCAACTTTTTCAACATTATCTTTTTTAACTGGACCTATTACAAAATCATAATCAGACAAATCGGTAACTTCCAATATTTTACCGGTAACATAAGGGGATGCTTGCGTATCAAAAACATCATAATGCACTTTTAAACCCAACTGTTTTAACGAATCAATGGCAAATTTAATACCGCTGTAATAATTTAAAATTTTATTGCCTATCAAATCTTGACAATAATTTTCATCTTCCGAATCGATGTTTTTCAACTTAAATGGTAATAAAATGGCCAAACGATAATCTTTGTCTAATCGCATACTATCCAAAAGGTTGATTTTCAACGGTTTTGAATAAGTATATTCGTTATTTATATTATCATTTTTGTGAATATTTTTTGTCAACTCATCTATTTTTTTATCAAAATCATCGGTATTTTCCACTTGATTACCGGCAGTTTGTTTTGGGATTTTAATGGTTTGTCCGTATTTTAAACCATCAGCCAAAATATCGGGATTGGCCGACTTGATGGTTTCTATACTGACCTGATATTGTTTTGATAAGCTGTACAAAGTTTCTTTGGGCTGTACATCGTGATAATAAAAATGTACATTATCGCGCACAGGTTCTTTATCGGTAATAAATTTCGGAACAACCAACTTTTGCCCTATTTTAAGAGTTTCACCTTGAATTTCAGGATTTAAACGTTCCAATTCGTCAATGGTGATACCGTGATTGTAGGCGACACGCCATTTACCTTGTTTGGGCTGAACCGTATAATAAGTATATTTTAAAGTATCAATTTGTTTCGGGGCGTTTTTATCTGCAAAAATAGGTATAATCAAAATCTGCCCCAATTTAATATCAAAACCTTCTACTTGATTGAGTTTTACGATATCTTCTATCTTTGAATGGTATTGTTTTGATAAGCTAAAAAGTGTTTCGTTTTCACCAACGGTATGATATTTATAATCAATGGCTTTTTCACCCAAAACAATAGTATCCTTTTTTTGAACATTAACTAATTTGTTGGGAATCAACAGTTTTTGTCCGGTGGTTAATTTAATCCCTGCACTCAATTCGGAATTTACTCTGATAATATCTGATGGTGCCACTTGATATATTTTGGCAATATCACGCAAAGTTTGCCCTTTTTCTACCTTGTGAATAATAAAATTTTGGGCATTCAAAGTCAATGAAAGCCAAAAAAACAAAGATAGCAAAGCCGGTTTAATCAAATGGATATATTGTTTGGATAATTTAAGCATAAAAAATCTTTCTAAAACTATTCGATTTCAACACTTAAACCTTGTTCCAATAGTGCCAATGCTATGGGTTTTATCTTATCATAAGTGCCTTTTTTGACGATACTTTTGCCGTTATAATGAGTGATAAGTGCACATTGTTCTGCTTGATTAAGCGAATGATCACAGTAGCGCATCAACATATCAATCACAAAGTCAAAGGTATGTACATCATCATTGAATAACACTATTTTATACAATTTGGTTTCAATGTGTTGAAATTTTTCTTTTGATAAATGTTTCTCAATCATAAGACAAAATTTTTCAAAGTCTAAAAGTATATATTTTTTTTTAATTAGCAGTCAAATCCATCAAAAACTTCCTTTTTTCTCTTTTATCTTGAGTTGTAAACAAAATATTAATTATTATTTAACAATTTTACAATATTTTGATTTGATATTTATCATTTTTTCGTTTTATTTTTTAACAAATAATACGCTTGCCCAATTATTTTTAACTAACTTGTTCACAAACATCATACCATTTTGTTTGGCCATATTTTCAAGTACGGGCATATCATCATTGTAAAAACCGCTCATCAACAATTGTCCGGATGCTTTCAAAGACCGTACATAAGCAGAAAAATCATCGACTAAAATATTCAAATTGATGTTTGCCAAAATAATATCAACTGCCGGCAAATCTTTCAATTTTTCAGCCCCGCCAAAATATGATTTTATATACTTATTTTGATTTGTTTCAAAATTTTCCAACATATTGTTATAAGCCCATTCATCTATATCAATGGCATAAATTTCGGTAGCGCCAAAATATTCTGCCAATATGGACAAAACGCCTGTCCCCGCTCCCATATCTATGACGGTTTTTTTATCAAAATCCATTGTCATCATCTGCTTTATCATCAAATAAGTCGTTTCGTGGTGTCCGGTTCCGAAACTCATTTTCGGGTCGATGGTAACGACATAAGGATAATTTTTTTCGGGATGAAATGAGGTTCTGATATATATTTGTTCGTCAATAACCAATGCTTTGATTTGCTGTTCCCAAATCTTATTCCAATTCTCATTTTTTACAGTTCTAAGCGTATATGAATAAGGAATGTTTAGCCGTTTGAGAATTGTTTCTATCTGCAATGTCTGTCCGGTATAAGCCAAAAATCCTTCTGCTGTTTCCACAAACCCCTCAAAGCCCGCTTGCGACAACAATGCAATAAAAATATCACGTTGTTCGGATTGATTTATTTTAAAATTATATTCTTTGTAATCAGACATTTGTCTCGTTTTTTGAAAAAGTTATCAACCAAATACCCATCGATAATATCAAGGTGAAAATAAATACTGACCAATTTAGAATTTCGATATGATAATCAACTGTAAACCATTGCAATACAGCTCGTGCAAAAATAATGATTTCCGTTATAACAAAACCGGTATAAAATATCTTAAAATAAATTTTGCGTAGGCTGATAAAACCTAATTCTCCGGCTAATACCAACAAAAAAGGTGTAAAAATACCTAACATTATCAAGTGCAAATAACCGATTATAAAATCGCGTATCGAATAGGTTAAGTCAGCGTAATAAGGAAAAGACCCCATAAATTGCAATACGGTTTTGATCATAAATGTCCACAACACGAGCCTTAATATTTGAAAAGAAAAGTCTGAAATTGTAAGTTGCAAATATCTGTAATATCGTTTTAAAATCAGTAGTAGCACAAAAAAAGCCAATATTTCGGCTCCCCCGCCGATTAGAGCAAAAATATAACATATCATAGCGGGTTTCGCCCACAATGTATTTGAAAAATATCCGAAAAAAACGGCTACCAACATCAAACGATAAAGCCGGTTAACTTTTGATACGGGCAAGCTAATGCGCCGTCTTTCCAACAAATACAGCGTTAAGCCAACTGTTGCAAACAAAAACCAGCCGTTGTACTGAAAATGCAAATAATAAAAGATATCGAATTTGTAATAAACGGATTTTTTACCCAAAAATTTGATAATCGGTCCCAACGACCAAGGACTGATACTCGATAATAATTGCAACCACAAACCGGCTCTGACAAAACGATAGGTTGCAGGATACAACTCGACATCAGATTTGTTTTTATAGAAAAATACAAAAAACCAATATGTTGCAATCAAAAACAAGGATAAAAACAAAATGGAAAAAAACTTGTAGCCTTGCAATAAAAAAGAAATGTATATGCCCGCTACATTAATCACAGTAAAAGCATACAGCCGTTTAAACTGTTTTGTACGTAATTGATCTTTGAGAAAAATATACGATATCAAAGCGATAAAAGCACCGTGCAACCAACCCAAAAAAGCCGTATGTGAATGCGAATGCAGTAGATTAGAATATATAATATGAAACGGTACAACCGATAATAAACGCAAAATTAAACCCAATAAAGCAACAGCTGAAAAAAAATAGAGGGCAATCTTAAATTGGCTTTTTGATAACATACAATATATAATATATATGTAAAATGATTGTGATAGAAAATCTATCACAAATCATTAATTTTCGTTAATAGTCTATCCGGATATTATGCTTTAATACATCTAAAAACTATCTTTTGTTAAGCTCCTTTAAATCAATCTTTTTCTTCAAGATTCTATTGACCTTTTGCATTTTTTCTTTATCTTTTTTCGATTTCGGATTGATATAGGCTTTGATTTTAATTTGTTCGGTCAAGTTTTTGGTATTTGCGTGAATCGTGATGGTTTTGACCTGATTACCGGTTTTGTGATTGGTATTGAATTTGACTTTAATTTTTTCTGTTTCTCCCGGTTTGATCGGATTTTTGGGCCAATAAGGCGTTGTACACCCACAACTGGTTTTTACATTGGAAATAACCAAGGGTACTTCACCGGTATTGGTAAATTTGAAAACCGTATCCAATATATCACCCTCATTATGCGTACCGAAATCTACTTCTCTGATTTCAAAATCCATCTTTGGAAATTTGTTCATCTCCGAGAGTTTTTGTTGGGTCTTTTTTAGATTTTCATCTTTAATTTTTGAAGCGGGATTGTCGTTGTTGCAAGCGGTCAATACTATTGATGCTAACAAAATTAAGAAAACGAGTTTTTTCATTGGTTTTAATTTTATCGGTTAATCTGTTATGCCGGTTAATCACCGTGTTAGACCTCGACTTTCGTCGAAGGGATAAACGAATTGAAAATTCTCTTTCAAAGAATATTTTAATATTTTTTAATGTATATTTTATATTTTCAATTTAGCTTTTCCTCTATTATATCTTCTATACACCTCAATAATTGATTCTACCGCGTGCATTTTTTTGCAATTTATTTTGTTTTTTCAAATCGGTTACGACATTGTGCAAGACACCATTGATAAAAATATTGCTTTTCGGGGTTGAAAATTCTTTGGCTATTTCGACATATTCATTGATGCTGACATTGGTCGGAATAGACGGAAAATACAAAAATTCGGCAATCGCCATTTTCATAACCAATTTGTCAATTTCAGAAATTCTTTCGTATTCCCAATTCGGTGTTTTTCCTTGCAACCAACCGGTCAATTCCATATCATTCAAAATCACTTTTCTAAACAAATCTATCGCATATTCCTTGTCTTGTTCGTTCTTAAAAAGCGGTGGCAATCCGTCAAAATCAACAGCTTCTTTCAAAGCTGTTATCGTTTTCATTACCAACGTGTTAGCTATAGCTATATCGTCTGCCCAATGACTATCATCCGCTTCAAAAGATTCGTGTAATTTCAGCTCCGGCGCAATATAATTTTTATACAAATTCAAGATCAATTCCTTATCTTCTCTAAACGAATTTACATATCCGGACATATACTCTTTATACAATTTTGAAATTTTAATCTTTCGCCAAATATAATTGACCAATTCTTTGTCCATTTCCCATTTATCCAATTTGTACTGCTCTTTATAGGTATTGATAAAACTGTTATTTTCTAACAAAGAAAAAATTCGGTTATTAACAAATTTATAGTTAGGGTGCAAATCATCTTCCGTCGGAAAATTTTTATTCAAACCGATTTCAATTTCATTTTCAGCCTTTTGTTTTAAAGCTGACAACAATAACAAAAGTAAAATATACAATTTGTAGATGTTTTTAAAACTTTGCAGTAATAATTTTTCTTGATTGGGCAAATCATCAGAACCCGATTGTTGCATAGCAAAAGCTGACTGCATCACTTTTGAACGTATATTCCGCCTGTTTAACATACCAAATCTTTCAAAGGATTTGCAAATTTAATCTTTAATTTGAAAAAAATCCCAAAAAAATATTTTTTGTTTCAATTATTTTTTTATTAGATTTGTAGCATAAAAATTTATAAAAGATAGTTGGAATATGAGTGAAAAAGAATATCGCAAACCGGAAGAAATCTTCTCTAAAGTATTTAGAGCAGGACGACGCACTTACTTCTTTGATGTAAGAGAAACCAAAGCAGGTGATTACTACTTGACTATCACGGAAAGCAAAAAGAACATTAATGAAGATGGTACTTTTAGTTACAAAAAACACAAAATCTATCTTTATAAAGAAGATTTTGGTAGATTTAAAGAATTGCTGGACGAAGTAACCGGCTACATTATCAATGAAAAAGGGGAAGAAGTTATATCGGAAAGACATCAAAAAGACTTTAAACCGGATGAAACTACGGAAAATATCAACGTAGAAAATGAAGAAAAACCGGATGATAAGCCTTCGACCAGTGAATTTACCGATGTCGATTTTGATGATATCAGTGATTAAACAACCAAAATAACTCAATAACTTTAAAGGGTTGATTTAATTATCAGCCCTTTCTTTTTTTTGTTAGTCGGTATTAATTAGCCTTATATCCACAAAAAAATTACAAAAAATACAGGTTATTTACCCGGAATAGCTACAATCGGCAATAAAATAGTAGGCATAGAAAACAGAGACGGTAATGCCAATGTAAAATTCAAACAAGCAGAAACCTTGGAACGCTATTACAAGTTGATTTAACATAAATAACTTTTTTTATATGTTAAATACAGGGAAAGGTATGTTTTGTTGTGAACATAAATATTGCAGGATTTTTATTAAAATAAGATATTTCTG
>JALVKK010000216.1 GCA_027033875.1 Flavobacteriales bacterium | reverse complement strand
TTCAATACTAAAATGCGTTGGAAAAGCCGGATAATCATCAATATTTTTGTCGGCATAAGTTTGATATAAATAAGGTACCGGGTGAAAATAAAAATTTCGCAATAATATATTGCCTTTTCTATCCATACCGTAACCGGTAAATTTAGATTTTGGCAATTTTATGACATATTGAAAATCAAGTCTTAAACTGTCATTTGGCTTTAATACTTCCGGTAAAGACAAGGTATAAATATCCGGTTGAATTTGCTTCAAATTTACCTTATTGTTCACCCCGTTAATCTGCAAATTGTCGAGTTGTACTTCTCCCCTGTCCATAGGGGTTGAAAAATGAAAATTCAAATCATAATTTTCAAAAATCATTTGCGCCAACGCTGTATGCTTATTGGCATAAGCATTAGCCCAATTCAACAAAATCAAACGTTTTATCGGTTGCTTAGCATTATTAACAAGCAAACTGTGTTGAGAGATCCGAAGCCTGTTAGTCAAACTGTCATAAACAATATCGATATGGTGCCGTTGCACCAATATTTGTGCTTGAGCCGAATAAAACAGTCCAAAGAACAATATACCGGTAACTATATGTTTAATCAGTCTTAACAAATTTAATAAATTGTTGATTATTAAGGTCTTGAATTGTAATAAAATATATTCCGGAAGCACAATCCGACACATCAATATAATCTGCATTTTGACAATTGTCAAAGTTTTTTACAAGTTGCCCTGTCGTATTGTAAATATTTAGATCAAACACACCTATTACCGACGAAAGAATATGAAAACCTGAATACACGATATTGCCTTCCGCTATACTAAAATCAGATGTGCAGATATATTCCGGTTCTTTCAAAACGAGCGGTGTTTCCAAAGTCAGTACCACCGGCAAATGATCACTCGTATTATACAAATTTTGACGCAACGTAAAATCGTAAGTCGTTCCTTGACAATATGAGCTGACAATAGAATGGTTAAAACAATTGCCGTTATTGCCATAAGCCGCATAGGAACCGTTTATATAGTGCAAAACCGGACTATTCATCAAATCTTCCGATAAGAGAATAAAATCAAAACGGTCATCTAAACCGCCGCCTACAAAATTATTTTCATTTAATGCGTGCGTTGATTGGGTATGAATATCTTTAAAATTGACATTGTTGTGCCAGCTTCCCGGACGATCAATTGGATCTTTAAACACAACCGCATTAGCCGGATTGAGTAAATTTTGATAAGCCGGTTCGGTAGCGGAATAAAAATTAAAATCACCGGCAAACACCACAAAATGTCCGGACGGAATATTTGACAAATCATCGAGTAATACATTGATCATAGCCTCTCTTATTTGCGGGTCGTTGCTGTAATTACCGGCTTTTAAATGTCCGATATATATATCGATATACACCGAATCCGTTGCATTACCGGCATTTAACATCAGTGTATAATGATTGATATCTCTGACTGTCGTTACCAAATAGGTCGTTTGAACCAATTCAAATTTATACTTGTTATAAAACAACAATTGCTGTAAATAATAATTGCCCGAATGATTGTACGAAAAAGTTGCAGAAGCATAATTTTGAGATCCCAAACAATAATCCAATATTTCATTTGCCCCTGTTTCATTTTCTATTTCACACGCCATAAATATATCAGGTTGATAATCATTTAATACATAACGCAAAGCATCACTTCTGTCACCACCGGTTCCGGTTGGATAATGTAACAAATTGTAACTCATTAATTTAAGTTGTGTCTGTGCTGCTGTTTTAAATATCAGTAACAAAAATAATAAGTAAACCGAATATTTCATAAATGTTTGTTTGTCAGATCAACCTGATACTGTGTGCATCTTACCGATAGTTCTTCTTTATTAGGAAATAAAAGCACTTAAAATCCTTAAAAATTAGGACTCAAATGTCGTTTTTCATAAAAATCGGAAATAATTGATACGACTTCATCGATATCATCGGTCAAATGAATCAAATCCATATCTTCGGGACTGATATAATGATATTCATCTCGTAATGTGCTTTTTATCCAATCAATTAAGCCGTTCCAAAATTTTGAATCATATAAAATGACCGGAAATTTTTCAATTTTTTTGGTTTGAATCAAGGTTATGGCTTCAAAAAGTTCGTCTAGCGTTCCGAAACCTCCCGGCATTACGACAAATGCCTGCGCATATTTGACAAACATAACCTTACGAACAAAAAAGTAGTTAAAATCGACTAATTTGTCCGGGTCTATATACGGATTGGCATCTTGTTCAAAGGGCAAAACTATATTTAAGCCCGCAGAAACACCCTGTCCTTTTTGAGCGCCTCTGTTTGCCGCTTCCATAATTCCCGGACCGCCGCCGGTGATAATCCCGAAACCCTCTTCTGCCAATTTTTTAGCTATTTTTTTGGCTATTTTGTAATGTTCTGCATAACTTTTGGTACGCGCCGAACCGAAAATCGTTACAGACGGACCTATTTTATTCAATTTTTCAAAGCCTTCAACAAATTCCGACATAACTTTAAATATTTGCCACGAATCGTTTGTTTTAATACTGTTCCAATCTTTTTGTTTTCTCTTTGCTATCATACATTACATTTTTAAACGAATTGCTAATGTATAAAAATTTTATACGTTAAACTGCTTTCAGAAGTAAATTTTGCATAAAAAAACCACCAGAAAAGGTGGTTTTTGAAATAATTATTTGCTTTTATTACTTACAATGCTTCTATTTTTTTGATTAATTCATCGAGCTTTTGATTTATCTCAGCGGTTAAATTTTTAAAATAAGTATGTTTATTTTCGGCTTTTCTGCCTTTGTGAATTTTGTCATAGAAATTTTCATAAGCGGTAACCGCTTCATCAACAATAGCTTCAACTTTATCGTCTGCGATATCGGGTTTAAGAAGCTGTTTGAAATGTGCTTCATCTATAACTTCACCAAAAGTATAGTTAATTTCTTTTTTTAAATTTTTAATACTTGACATATTTTCGATTTTAATTATTACAACGATACAAAGTTATGGAAAAAAAATGAAAACCGGTCTATCTGCTACTTGTTACAAAAGCTAATCATTCTTATATCCGAAACGTCGTAATTGTTCGGCTTTTTTTCGCCAATCTTTATTGACTTTGACATAAAGTTGCAAATAGATTTTTTTGTTGAAAAATTGTTCCAAATCTTTACGAGCTTCCGTTCCTACACGTTTCAACCCGGCGCCTTTATGACCTATGATAATCCCTTTTTGCGAATCGCGTTCGACATAGATAATTGAACGAATATTAATTTGATGCTTTTCTTCTTTAAATTCTTCGGTTTCTACTTCAACGGCATAAGGAATTTCTTTTTTATAATGCTTCAATATCTTTTCACGAATTTTTTCGTTAACAATAAAACGTTCGGTTTTGTCAGTCAATTGGTCTTTTCCGAAATAAGGCGGTGATTGAGGCAAAAGCGTCAGAATTCGATTAAAAACCTGTTCAATTCCAAAACCGTGTAAAGCGGAAATAGGATATATTTCTACCTTTGGCAATTTTTCTTGCCAATATTGAATCATTTTTTCCAACTTTTCTTGATCGGTTCTGTCCACTTTGTTAATCAGCAATAATACGGGAACTTTGGTATTTTTGATTTTATTAAAAAAAATTTCATTTTTCAAATCTTTTTCTCCTGCTTCAACCATATACAACAGCAGATCAGCATCTTCAAAAGACTCCTTGACAAAATCCATCATCGATTCTTGCAATTCGTAAGCCGGCTTGATAATACCGGGGGTATCCGAAAAAACAACCTGATAATCATCTGCATTGACAATACCCAAAATACGATGTCTCGTTGTTTGCGCTTTCGGGGTTGTAATTGCTAAATTTTCACCGACTACGGCATTCAAAAAGGTCGATTTACCGACATTGGGATTACCGATAATATTTACAAAACCGGCTTTGTGTGATTTGTGATTTTGGTTAATCATTAACAAAATTTATTATAAATGTAAAATGTTCAATGCAAAAATAATGAAAAAAGCCGCCCGAAATACCGAACGGCTTTTTTTGTATTTGTATAAATAATAACAAAACTATTTGATAATCAATTTTCTAACAAAAGATTTGTCATTAGATGTAACTTTTACAAAGTAAACACCTTTATTGATATGTTTCAAATTAACCGTGTATGAATCATTATCGATAACACTATGGTATATTTCTTTACCGGTCATTGTATAGACAAATACTTGTGCATTGTTCAAATCGTGAGATTTAATTACAAATTCACCTGTTGTCGGATTAGGATATATACCGGAAACATTGGTCAATTCGTCAACTGCACCCGGGGTAACCATAATTGAGAAATCATCCATCATTAAGATATTTTGATCGGCAACGGATTTACCGTGAAATGCTACATAATACACGCCGTCATTGGGTACTGTAATCGCATCATCGCTAAAGTCGTGGCAACCATCGCTGATACCTGTTTCAGACATAATTTGTGTACCGTTTATTGCATCAGCAGAATTAGGACTTGTTGTCAAATATACATCCATGTCTTCAATATATGTAGATCCACCGTCATTTCCATAAGAAAAAGCAATTGTGTAATTTGTGCCGGCTGTTAAGTTAAATCCGGGACTGAACAACCAATCATCCATATCAAGAGAAGAATTAAATGAAATATACATTACATAATCGCCGTTACCTGAAACACAAGATACAGCAGTACTATTTGTAGCACGTTGCCATTGCTTACCATCAGCATTCGTATCTTCAACAGTCCAACAATCGTTATCAGCATCAAAATCTTGTGTATATGGCAAAGATTGAACATCACAAAGTGTTGTAAAGCTGAAAGGACCCGCCCACGAACTGGTGTCACCATTACCGCAATCAGCTTGGACATAATAGTCATAACTAGTATTAGGAGACAATCCCGTTAAAGTATAAGAATTCGTAGTAAGACTTACGGTTGTTCCCTGACCTTGTGTAAATCCGGCATCTCCATATTCGATATTCCAAGCTGTTTCAGTACCTCCTTCTGTCCAAGATAAATCAGCTTGCGTAGCCGTAATATTGGAAGCTGATAAATCGGTTGGTTGTAAACAATTTGGCGTTTCCATAATAGAAAAATCATCCATCATTAAGGCATCTTGGTCAGCAACTGATTTTCCGTGAAATGCTACATAATACACACCGTCATTAGGTACTGTAATCGCATTATCGTTAAAGTCGTGGCAACCATCGCTAATACCTGTTTCAGACATAATTAGTGTACCGTTTAATGCGTCAGCAGAATTGGGACTTGTTGTCAAATATACATCCATGTCTTCAAGATATGTAGATCCACCGTCATTTCCATAAGAAAAACTAATCGAATAATTAGTTCCGGCTGTTAAATTAAATCCGGGGCTAAATAACCAGTCATCCATGTCTTCATTACTATTATAAAGGACTTTCATTACATAATCACTAGGACCTGAAGAACAAGAAATAGCGGCAGAATACGCATATCTAAACCATTGACGATTATCTCCATTCGCATTTTCTACCTGCCAGCAATCATCATCGGTATCAAAATCTTGTGTGTATGGTAAGGCCTGCGGATCACACATAGTCATAAAGTTAATAGGACCTTCCCAAATACTGGTATCACCGTTACCGCAATCAGCTTGAATATATAAATCATAACTAGTATTAGGAGACAATCCCGTTAAAGTATAAGGATTAGTGGTAAGGTTTAGCGTAGTGCCGGAACCTATTGTAAATCCGGTAGCACCATATTCGATATTCCAAGCTGTTTCAGTACCTCCGGCTGTCCAAGATATATCAGCTTGCGTAGTCGTAATATTGGAAGTTGATACATCTGTAGGTGATGCACATGCTGCACAAGCTTCTAATCCGTTAGGTACATTAGGATCACCTATATCTCCGGGTGTTGTGCCGTTTTCACCCTCATTTCCAACTTCAACATCATTATTATCATATACAATATACTGATTTTCACCTGAATAACTTCCTTCTGTATAATCAAATGATAAAATATCACCGGTATCAACAGGAATATAATATGATTCGGGACCGGTACCATCAGCAAGGGTAATGTCAGTTAAAAATGCCGTTCCGTTAACATATACGGTAAGTTTACCACCGTTCCAACCGTCGCCGTAAGAGTCAATCAAATCAACTCTAAATAAACCACAAGTTCCGGGAGTCGGAGTAGTTGTAAATGTGTAAGGACCTTGCCAAGTACTGGTGTTTCCTGAACCGCAATCGGCTTGAACATAATAATCATAAGTTGTTTCGGCAGTCAAACCAGTTAAAGTATAAGGATTAGTGGTAAGGTTTAGCGTTGTACCTGAACCTTGTGTAAATCCGGTAGCACCGTATTCGATATTCCAAGCTGTTTCTGTACCTCCGGCTGTCCAAGATAAATCAACTTGTGTATCCATAATATTTGAAGCTGATAAATTTGTAGGTGCAGCACAAGCAGGCGGCTCATCTATCACAACATCATCTATATAGACGTAATATAAATAATCACCATAATAGTGCCAAGCAATGTATATATCCTGACCGTCATAAGCTGATAAATTTATGATTTCTTCTTGCCAATCCGAATTGCTAAGGCTTACTGCTGTCCAATTGGTAACATCGGCAGAAGATTGTCCGGTTGTAGAGATACCCCATTCAAGTGTATCGGCTGAATTATTAGATTTTTTATGCCAGAATTTCAATTGTGTATAAGGTGCCGAAACGTGTATTTGTTCCGAAAACAAATACTGGTTATAATCAGTTGAATTGTTATAAGATGAAAATCTTGCAGAATACTGTCCTCCGGTTGTATGATTTTCATCACTATTTTGCTCAATATCATTACTCGCATCCGGAAGTTCTTTTACCCAACCGGAAGGAGGAAATGTTGAACCTTCAAAATCTTCATTCCAAGGAAATGAAGAAACTTGTGCTTTTGTCTGCCAACTAACAGCAAACAACATAAAAACTAAATAAAGAATTTGTTTTTTCATAAGTTTTGTTTTTTTGATTAATAATACAAAGATATTAAATTTCAGTTAAAAACCAAATTTTCCAAAACAGATATTCTATACCGGTATCATTTTATTTATATTTCGTTATTTTTATTAAGAATATTTAAAAAAATATCGTTAAACGTCTAAGTTGACTACAACAATTATGAATTTAATACTATTTGCGCTTCTGCTTGCGTTTCATTTCTTCTTGCAAACGTTTTTGCTCTTCTGCTTTTTCCATTAATTCCGCCATTTTTTTGGCAAAACGCCCTTGTTTTTTAGGCTTTTTCTTATTTTCTTCTATGACGGCTTTAATTTTTTCATCATTGATAACATATTTTTTGATAACTATCATAATAATAACTGTCATTGAATAAGAAACAAAATAATACAAACTCAAGCCGCTTGCATACGAATTGAAGAAAAACAACAACATCACCGGCGACAGATACATCATCCATTTCATCATCTTTTGCATATCCGGCATACCTTCTTGTGTCGGCATTGATGATTGATTGGTGCCGGTCAATCGCAACTGGATAAACATAACAATAGAAGCTAAAAGCGCAAACAAACTCACATGATTACCATACATCGGAAGATGAAAAGGTAAATGATATACCGACTCGTAAGCTGATAAATCGTCTGCCCAAAGAAAACCTTTTTGACGTAACCAGATGGCTGCCGGAAAAAAGCGGAATAAAGCATAAAATATCGGAATAAATAATAATGACGGAATACAACCAGACAACGGACTGACGCCGGCTTTGGATTGTAAGGCCATGATTTCTTTTTGTCTTTTGGCCGGATTGTCTTTATATTTTTTATTAAGTTCATCTATTTCAGGCTTTAATATCTTGGTTTTTGCCTGTGATAGATAGGTTTTATAAGTCAACGGTGAAGTTGCCAAACGAATAATAATCGTCATCAAAATAATCACGATACCGTAATTGGAAATAAAACTGCTCAAAAATACAAACAACGGCATAAACAACCATTTGTTGACCCAGCCGAATATCCCCCAACCAAGCGGTATGACTTCTTCAATGCCCATATTATAACTTTCCAAAAGCTTATAATCGTTTGGTCCGTAAAACATCTTCATCTGATACGACAAATTACCGGCATCGGGTTTTAAGGCGGTGTCTGTATAAAAATGCTTAGTGTAACGCAATGTATCATTGCCGGATTTAGCCAGATTTTCTTGTTTGAATTTTACCGTTTCAAAAGGTTTCTTGTTGGAAATCAAGAATGTAGAAAAGAAATGTTGTTTATAGTCAATCCAATTTACATCTTTGGCTTCGTCAGAATCTTCGTCCGACATTTCACTCAAATAGTCAACTTTGCCGTCTTCATATTCAAATTTTTGAGTGACAAAACGGTTTTCATACGAAATGGATTTTTCGTGACGGTATGCTTTTAATTCCCAGTGCAACGGCACATCGGTGTTTTGAATAACATCTTCCAAATTTTTGGTGCGGATATTAAAATCAAACATATAGTCGTTTGACTTGAATACATACTCGTATTCCAAATATTTATCCGGTCCGGCATAGAGTTTCATTGAAATTTTGGTATTCTTGCCTTCTTTACTAACAGCCGGGTGAAATTCCAAAATTTCGGTATTGATATCTTTGCCGTCTTTAGTTTTGAGTTTTAAATTGAAATGCGCATTATCTTTGACCAAAAATAAGGGTAATGAGTCAAAAGTCTTATATTTTTTCAATTCAAAACTTTTAAAGTAACCGCCTTTTTTGGCAATGACCGCTTTTATTAAATCATTTTCAAAAACCACATCGGATTGTTGGTCTTGAACCTTCAAATTATAACTGAAATTACCAATCAACTCCGATGCTTTGGCAATACCGGCGGAATCTTTGCTGATAGTCAATTCTTTGGTAACGGATTTTTCTTTGAGTTGCGCCAGAGAATCCTTGATTTTTTGTTCTTTTTTCTGTTTTGCTTCCAGCAACTTCTGCTTTTCACAGCTTTTCATCATCATATAGGTTGAGATGAACAGCAAAATATAAGTAATAAAAAATCGGAGGTTAAAAACCTTTTTGGGCGCTTCGCCTTTGCTATTATTTTTTGCGGGTGTTTTTTTATGTTGTTTGGCCATAATTATTAGTTGAAAGTTGAAAGTTACACTTCGACAAGCTCAGTGACCTGAGTTGAAAGTTACGGTTAATAGATTGTTTACGTTTTTGATGAATGTTTTTGTTTAATACTATATTTTCCTCTTTTAAATTGAAATTATTCCCCATTCCTCATTCCTCATTCCTCATTCCTCATATCATCAATTCATCATTAATCATCCATTTTCAATTCATAAGCCGTCCGTATAAAATCCACAAACAAAGGATGCGGATTCAGTACCGTACTTTTATATTCGGGATGAAATTGGGTCGTGATAAACCAAGGGTGTTCTTTGAGTTCGAGT